>CAJAHZ010000213.1 GCA_903939665.1 uncultured Pseudomonadota bacterium
GACCCCTTCGAGCCTGCTCAGCGCGACGGGATGCTGTATGGCCGCGGCGCCGCCGACATGAAGAGTTCACTGGCCGCTTTCGTCACATCGGTTGAAGCTTTTGTCATGGCACAGCCGGCGCATACAGGCTCGATCGCTTTCCTGCTGACCTCCGACGAGGAAGGCGATGCCATCGACGGCACGGTGGCGGTCACCGAGGCCCTGCGCGCACGCCACGAAACGATGGACTATTGCATCGTCGGCGAACCAACCGCCGTCAATCAACTCGGCGACACCGTGAAAAATGGTCGACGCGGCTCGCTATCCGGCAAACTCACGGTCAAGGGCGTGCAGGGACATATCGCCTACCCGCATCTGGCGAAAAATCCGATCCACCTTGCGGCCCCCGCCATCGCCGAACTTGCGCAAACGATCTGGGACGAGGGCAACGAGTTTTTCCCGCCGACCACCTGGCAAATCTCGAACATCCACGGCGGCACCGGCGCCGGCAACGTCATTCCCGGCGCGGTCGAAATCCAGTTCAACTTCCGCTTCGCCACAGCAAGCACACCGGAGGGGCTGAAAGCCAAGGTATGCGAGCTTCTCGACCGTCACGGCCTCGACTACGGCATCGACTGGACGCTTGGCGCCAAGCCATTTCTCACCGGGCGTGGCGCGTTGGTCGATGCCACCCTTGCAGCCATTCGCGCGGAAACAGGAATCGAGGCCGAACTATCAACAACCGGAGGCACCTCGGACGGACGTTTCATCGCGGAAATCTGTCCACAGGTCATCGAAATCGGCCCGGTCAACGCAAGCATCCACAAAATCGACGAATGCGTGGAAATCGCCGCTTTGCCCCAACTCTCGGCCATCTATCGCCGCATCCTTGAAAAACTTCTGCCCGAAAATGTTTGAACAAGCCCAACAGGAACTCTGCACGCTGCGCGATCTGCTGCGCTTTTCCGTCAGTCGCTTCAATGAGGCCGGACTGTTTTTCGGACACGGCTCCGACAATGCCTGGGACGAGGCCGCTTATCTCCTGCTGCATACGCTGCATCTACCGCTCGATCGCCTTGAGCCATTTCTCGACGCCAGGCTGACCAGCGACGAGCGCGCTGCCGCACTGCGCATCATCAAGCGTCGTGTCACCGAACGCCTGCCTGCGGCGTACCTGACCAATGAAGCCTGGCTTGGCGAACATCGATTCTATGTTGACGAACGGGTCATCGTTCCCCGTTCGTTCATTGCCGAACTACTGCGTGAGCAACTCGCGCCCTGGATAGATGATCCCTGGGTAGTCGGCAGCGTTCTGGACCTTTGTACCGGATCGGGTTGTCTGGCGATCATCGCGGCGCACGCATTTCCGGAAGCGGAGGTTGACGCAGTTGATCTCTCGCCCGACGCACTGGCTGTCGCCAAACGCAATGTGAACGATTTCGGCCTCGAATCGCGTCTGCATCTCATCGAGTCGAACCTCTTTGCCGGGCTGAAAAACCGACGCTACGACGTGATCATTTCCAATCCGCCGTACGTAAACGCCGAATCGATGGCAACGCTACCCCAAGAATACCGGCACGAACCCGAACTGGCGCTGGCCAGTGGAGAAGATGGTCTGGACCTCGTTCGCGTCATGCTGAAGGAAGTGGGCGAGCACCTCAACCCCGGCGGTTTGCTGGTGGTCGAAATCGGCCACAACCGGGACGCCCTGGAAGCCGCCTTCCCCGACACACCTTTTACGTGGCTGGACACCAGCGCTGGCGACCAACACGTATTTTTACTGCATCGGGAAGAATTACCCTGATCCAATCAAGAGCAGAAAAGTAAAAACGGCGAGTGATTTTCATCACTCGCCGTTTTTACTTGCTACTGGGGCCCCTCGCGCCGCACGCACCATCAGGCCTCGGAGCTGGCACGAAAGCTGCGAAGTGCTTCATACAAACAGCCATGGAGCCCGCAATGCCGCAACCCAAACAAAACGCAGACGACATCCTGCAGGAGTATGCTCGCAACGTTCGCATCCTCCACGAGAAAACCGTTGCGCTCATGAGAGCCCAGCATGAGCACACGATTTTCCTCAACGACATTGCTGCCCGAATTGGACAGGCCCGGCAGAGGATGCTTCCGAGCACACGATGCGTTTCACCCCAATACTGAGAATGCTCAGTCGCGACAGCCGGGACTCGATGTCCTGGTAGAAGCAGGGATTGGATTCAAGGAGATACCAATTGCACATCATCAAATGGACCAATGATTTCGAGCTCGGAATTGATGAGATCGATGATCAACATCGCGAACTCGTGGGCATGATCAACGCGCTCGACGTCAACAGCCACGGTGACTACCGGCCTGAAACCACGCGTATGCTGCTGGGACAACTCGGCGACTACGTGCGTGATCATTTTGCACTCGAGGAACGTCTGATGGCCACTGGCAACTGCACGCCCGCGTTGGTTGCCCGGCATTGCGGCGAACATGCCTACTTTCGCAGCCTGCTTCGGGATCTGACCAGTGATTTCGAAAATGGCCGGCGCAGCATCACCGTTACCCTGATCGAACATCTCGTACATTGGTTGTTGCACCACATCGTCGTTATTGACCGGACGATGGTGACTCAGCTTAATGCAAGCGCAGAAAAACTTGCGGGCCGTTCCGTAGCGACAATGATGGAACAGGTCACCAACGAGCTGACCGACTCGGAGCGCCATCTGCTCAATGAGTTGCGCCTTACCAACGAAGCGCTTGAGCGTGAGCTGCTTGAGCGAACGGCTGCTATGAGTGCGACAAACAGCAAGCTGGAGGCGGAGATTCGCGAGATGTCACGAATCATTGCCGAACTGCGTACGGCATAGCATCCGAAAAAACTCCGCACTGCAAAGCCATTGGCAACGCCTTGAAAAAAATTGCCGTCAGGAGCTAACCAACAGAGATACTCACAGCGTCACACGACCGTTTTTTTCAACTCGGCATCAAGTTCCGAAAACGTCCCGGCCAAATCAAAACTGGATGTCGAAATGCCGAGCTGTCGTGCAATTTGTGATGCGGAAAAAATGGCGCGGATTGTCTGACTGTCATCCATTGGCGAACGATCGATCACCAGTGCATGCTGGCGTCCGGAACATTTAAGGGTTTCGATGATGTCACCAACATAAGCGTGCAAGACATCGTCAAATTCGAGGACTTCGATCCCCTCGGCCGGCGTCATTACCTCGCTAACGGAAACAAGGTCCTGCGCTCGCCCCTCACCTTGCATAATCGCGGCCATTCGATCCCCGGCCAGATCATGCGAAGTAATCAAACCAATGATGTGCCCATGAAGGTTCGCAACCAGCAGCAAGCGAACACTGCGAGCAATCATGTTCTGTCTTGCCGCAAGGACGTTGTCGTTTTCAGAACAAGTGGCCGCCGGCATGAACCTCAAATCGGTCATCACCTCAAGCGCTGAAAACCCTACCTTGACCGGGTTGGCCTGCAAATAATAGGGATGCTGAAATCCGGTTTCAGCTTGCAGGC
>CAJAHZ010000214.1 GCA_903939665.1 uncultured Pseudomonadota bacterium
CTCGATTTTCACCAGTTGCACGATGGCGGTGACATTGTCGACCAGGTGCTGGTCATAGGGCTGGTTGGAGATCAAACCGGCGACGTGATTGGTCGCGGCGATCGAAATCGGCCACAGCAGCAGCAGCGGCGCCAGCATCCAGTCGAGGATTTCGCCGAACAGCGAATTCGGGTGCTCGAAGTTGACGAAGGGATTGTTGGCGCGGCGTCTCGTCGCGAACGCCGCGATCCTTCGTATGCCCTGGACGCCCGGGCTGCTGGCTGGCGTGCCGGGGTCAGGCTTTTCCATCTGCCGAATCTGCCGGTTTCTCCAGGCAATAGCCGAGCCCGCGCACCGTGGTGATGCGCGCACCGCCCGGCTCGAGTTTCTTGCGCAGGCGGTGGATATACACCTCGATGGCGTTGTTGCTGACTTCCTCGCCCCAGCTGCAGAGCTGGTCTACCAATTGATCCTTGCCGACCAGGCGTCCGGCACGCAGCAACAGGATTTCGAGCAGCCCGAGTTCGCGCGCCGACAGCTCGACGATTTCGCCGTTCAGGCGCGCGATGCGTTCCGACTGGTCGTAGGACAAGCCGCCGACCTCGATGCGGGTTGGATTGCCGGTGCCGCGCCGGGTCAGGGCGCGCGCCCGGGCAAACAGCTCGGGCAGGGCGAAAGGCTTGGTCAGGTAATCGTCGGCGCCGGCGTCCAGCCCGCGGACGCGGTCTTCGACGCCATCCTGCGCCGTCAGCACCAGCACCGGCATGGTCACCTTGCGCGCCCGCAGGCGCTTGAGCACGTCGATGCCCGACAGTCGGGGCAGGCCAAGATCGAGAATCAGCAGGTCGTAAGGTTGGGACAGCAACGCCGTGTCTGCATCGGCGCCGTTATTGACGTGATCGACGCCGTATCCGGCTTTGCGCAGGGCGGCGACCAGGCCCTGGGAAATGATGCGATCATCTTCTGCCAGCAGTATTCTCATGGTGGTACTTGCCTGTCAGGGATCCGGGCGACTCCCGGAGCGCCTGCAAGCTTGCCACAGATCAGGCTTTTGGCAAGCGCGCGCTGGCTCCTGCCCAGAATTCATCCGCCTTTCGTTTCCCGGCCATGGCCTGGATAACGTCGCGACACTTTTCGAACCGGGCGGTGAGTTCCTCGACACTCTTGCACTTTTCAACCAGGGTCGTCAGGTCGTCTGCCCCGGGACCGAGAAGGGTAACCAGGGTGCGGCAGGCATAGCGCGAAGCGGATTGCATCGACACTTCGACCGGCGCGGCGCCGGGAGCGGCGGGGTCGGCCGCCGCCGGGGGGGGCGCAGCCGCGGCGGGCTCGGCTGTCGCCGGGGCGGGGGCCGCATCGGCCGCGGCTGTGTCTCGCACGACCTCGATGTAGCCCCTTGCCAGCAGATCGTTGATGATGCCGTCGCTGGTGGGGTGGGTGTTTTTCGCGACGAGCCCGGCACGCGTGGTCTTGTCGTCGACCATGATCAGCATGGTCCGTTCGCGCAGGCCGAGTTTGTTGGCGCGGGTCGCGATTTCGTTGCGCCCCTTTTCGGTCTTGCGATAGATGCCCGCATCAGCCATGACGCACCTCCGCAGCAACACCTTGCCGCCTCGAAGCTGCATCCATTGGCGCTCCGGGCCGGCAGGAAGGCGGCGAGCGGAACGGATTTGATTCGGGCTTGGCCTTGATTGAATGACGGCGACGGATTGTCCTGGCCATGTTGATCTCCTGGTGGTTCCGCTGCCATGGAACGCGCTTGACTGCGTCCTTTAGGCGGGTAACTTTGCACCCCTGCCTTTCGGCGGGTTAGCCCTGTTTTCAGAATCAGCATTTTTAGTATAGCCGCAGCAAAAACAAAAAATCCCGACGCGCCCCGGTTTTTGTCGTGTCGCGGCGCAGCAATATTCCATTTAGATCGAACGAGCCGTCCCGCCAGCGCCGAGTTTTCGCCGCAGCAAAATGCAAAACCCCGACTCTATAAACAGAGTCGGGGTTTCGTGAGGCTGCACACCAGTAGGAAGGTGGGTAACGGGAGGGAACCTGGGTTCCCTCCTGTTCCATCTACTGGATATGAAATCGGCTTCGCCGATTACATATCCATTCCGCCCATTCCGCCCATGCCGCCCATGCCACCCATGCCCATGCCGCCACCGGCCGGCTTGTCTTCGACCAGCTCGGCCACCATGCAATCGGTGGTCAGCATCAGGCCGGCCACCGAAGCGGCGTTCTGCAGCGCGAAGCGGGTAACCTTGGTCGGGTCCAGCACGCCCATCGCCACCATGTCGCCGTACTCGCCGGTCGCGGCGTTGTAGCCGAAGTTGCCCTTGCCTTCGAGCACCTTGTTGACCACCACGCTCGGCTCGTCGCCGGCATTCGCGGCGATTTCGCGCAGCGGCTGCTCCAGGGCGCGCAGCACGATCTTGATGCCGGCTTCCTGTTCGTGGTTGTCGCCCTTGAGCTTGATCGC
>CAJAHZ010000215.1 GCA_903939665.1 uncultured Pseudomonadota bacterium
GCGAGTTGCGGGTTGCCGAGTAGCCGGGCGAGTTCGACGCCCTCGGTACCGCCGATCACCAGCGGGTAAGTTGAAGGATGTTGTAAGGCAAATTCGCGAACCATATCGGAGGAATCGAGCGCGATGCCAACAAATTGAACACCGTTCGCTGCAAATTTTGTCTGCAGGCGCGAAAATCCCGGCATTTCATCACGGCAAGGCGGACACCAGGCGGCCCAGAAATTAACGACCAGTATTTTTCCTCGCCACTGAGCAAACGCATAACTTTTTTCGCTGGTGTCGAGCAGCGTGCTGGAAAAAAGCCTGCCGATATTTTCTTCTGCCAGAGGCGGGGCAGTGTGCTGAGGCGAGTTAGTGCGCTGCGCCCCGGCATAAATCCCGGCCAGCAGCGCGATGCTGGCGGCAGCAATGCCGATCAAAAAAATCTTGGCCTTTGTCATGGCTTGGTTAGTAGTCCCCTGACGGTGTCAAGGCGTGCGCGTTCGCGGACGCGTCCGTCGCGTGTTTTTAGTGTCATGCGTTCTTCGTTGGGCGGGTAAATGACGAGGTTGGCGACGGCGTCACCGGTGTGAATGCTCAGTACCGCCTCGGCCCGATCGGTGCGTGGTGTGCTGTGCTCAAAATCGATCTGCTGGTTGAGCAGGAAAATTTCAACATCCTTGGCGCTGTCGGCGAAGAGCTGGATGTCGATTTCGGCGTAGCGGCCAGCCGTCCCTTCAAGAACAGATCCGGTCAAATAGGGGTTAAATTGCGGCATGATCGCCATCAAATCCGCCGCTTTTCGCCGAAGATCAGTGATTCGCTCTTGCTGTTCCGTATCTTGAAACAGGCGGTGATAGAGGCGTAATTCAGCTTCGACTTCGGCGTTGTCCGGCATTTGTGATGTTTCCGGCAGGCCGAGGCTGCGGGCCGCTTTGCGTTTTGCAAACGCAAAGTCATTGATGCCGTCCTCGGCCATCAGGCGGGCAGCGGCACTGGCTATGCGCGTGCGTTGGGTGTGGCTGTGCGGGCGGTCGTGCCGGTTGGTCATGGTCGTCAATGCCGTAGCAACGGCTTGCTGGTTGATTTTGGGGTGGCTGGCAAGGGTACAATTCAACCTGTATTCGAGCCATTTTAACTGGGATTCATTGCATGCATATTCACATCCTCGGTATTTGCGGCACCTTCATGGGCGGCATCGCACAACTGGCGCGTGCCTCGGGGCATCGGGTAACCGGCTGCGACACCGGCGTCTATCCGCCGATGAGCACGCAGCTGGAAGCGGCAGGTATCGAGCTGGTTGAGGGGTATGGCGCTGAACAGCTTGCGCTGAAACCGGACGTGTATGTGATCGGTAACGCAATTTCGCGTGGCAATCCCCTGCTTGAAGCGGTGCTCGATCAGGGCTTGTCTTATGTTTCCGGGCCGCAGTGGCTTGCTGACAACGTTCTGTGCGGGCGTTGGGTGCTGGCGGTGGCTGGTACGCACGGCAAGACGACGACGTCGGCAATGCTCGCCTGGATCCTTGAAGATGCGGGCTTGAGCCCCGGCTTTCTGATTGGTGGGGTGCCGATGAATTTCGGCGTTTCTGCAAGATTGTCGGGGAAAAACGCCGATTCTCCGTTCTTTGTGATTGAAGCTGACGAATACGATACGGCTTTCTGCGATAAGCGATCGAAGTTCATCCACTATCGGGCAAGAACCGCCGTCCTGAATAATCTGGAGTTCGATCATGCCGATATATTCGCTGATCTTGCGGCGATCGAGACGCAATTTCATCATTTGGTGCGCACACTGCCGCGCAATGGCCTGATTGTCTCGAATGCTGCCGAGGCAAGTCTTGATCGGGTGCTGGCGTGCGGTTGCTGGACACCGGTCGAGAAATTCAACGATCGCGCCGGTTGGCGAATACAGGGTGACGATGCCGAGGGCTCGCTGCGCCTGATGCAAGGAGCGGCGGTCATTGGTGAAACACAGTGGGCGTTGAACGGCGAGCACAATCGAGCCAATGCGCTGGCCGCCTTGCTCGCAGCGCGTCATGTCGGCGTACCGTTCGACAAGGGGCTGGAGGCGTTATCGCGCTTCGAAAACGTCAAGCGCCGGATGGAGTTGCGCGGCACGGTGAATGGCATCAGCGTCTACGACGATTTCGCGCATCACCCAACGGCAATTGCCACGACCGTGGCCGGTTTGCGGCGCAAGGTTGGCGGCACGCGCATTCTGGCCGTGCTTGAGCCACGTTCAAATACCATGAAGCTCGGCGTGATGAAGGCGCAGTTGCCAAGCAGCCTCAGCGAGACCGATCAGGTCTTTTGTTATGCGGCGAATTTGGGCTGGGACGCGGCTGAAGCACTGGCGCCGATGGGCGAGAAAGCCGTCGTTGAAGACAACCTTGATCGTCTGGTGGCGCGTATTGCCGTTGCAGCGCAAGCCGGCGACCAGATTCTGGTAATGAGCAACGGCGGTTTTGGTGGCATTCACGACAAACTGCTGGTGGCGCTTGCCGGGCGATAAGTCGGCGCTGGATTAACGCAAAATCAGCGCAAAAAATGGTCCGCCAGCAGCGCCGCAAAGAGCAGCGTCAGATAAATGATTGACCAGCGGAAGGTGACTTTGGCCAACTGGTCGCTGTATTCCCGCCACAGGGCAAAGCTGTATACGAGGAATATGGCGTCGAGGATCAGCGCAGCGGCGAGATACCATGGCCCGCTCATGCCGATGGTGTAGGGCAACACCGTGGCGCCGGTCAGCATCACGACGTAGAGCAGGCTGTGCAGGCAGGTCAGCGGGATGCCGTGCGTTACCGGCAGCATCGGGAGCCCCGACTTGGCGTATTCGTCGCAGCGGTAGCAGGCGAGCGCCCAGAAATGCGGCGGCGTCCAGATGAAGATGATCAGGAAAAGGATCAGCGCTTCCGGGCCGACTTGGCCGGTGACTGCGGCCCAGCCCAGCAGCGGCGGCATGGCGCCTGAAGCGCCGCCGATGACAATGTTCATCGGCGTGGCCGGCTTGAGCAGCACCGTGTAGATCACCGCGTAACCGACGAAGGTGGCGAGTGTCAGCCACATGGTCAGCGGGTTAACGAAAGCGTGCAAAATCCATAGTCCGGTGCCGCCGACTAGCGTCGCCAAGGTCAGCGTTTCGGTTGCCGACACCTCACCGCGTGCCGTCGGGCGTGCCCGCGTGCGCGCCATGCGGGCATCGATTTGCTGTTCGATCAGGCAATTGAGCGCTGCTGCAGCGAAGGCGACCAGCGCAATACCCACGGATGCCGAGAAAAAAATATCCAGTGGTGGAAACGACGGCGTGGCGAGAAACATGCCGATCATCGCGGTGAATACGATGAGGCTGTTGACGCGTGGTTTGCACAGTCCGTAAAAAGCGGCCAGGCGCTGTCCTGGAGAGCGCGGGGAACGTGCGGTAGCAAGGGACATAATCTTTCCTTGTGACTAATTTACCCGACCCAGGAATACTTCAGCAGACGTTCCAGGTCATTGAGCATTCCCGCCATGTCGGGTTTTTCGGTATACCGCATCATAACGTTGCCGAGCGGATCGATCACGTAGAAGCGGTGGTTTGTTCCATCGACTGCGTTGCGCCAAGCGGTGCCCTGGGCGTCGGTATTCGGCGCGGCGATCAGCAGGTCGGGGTAGCTGCGGCGTAATTCCGGCAGCGCCGGGTCAGCAGCCAGCGCGCTGGCACTGCTGCCGATCAGAACGCGCCGCAAACGCACCATCTCCTTGTTAAGCGCAACTTGCACCTGCCGCATCTGATGCAGATCGTGTTGGCAGGCATTATCGCACGGCGTCTTGCTGATCAGAACGAGCGTCCATTTCCGGCGCAGTTCCTCGGTTGGCAGGGGGCTGCCATCGGCCTTGCTCAAGCCGGATTCCGGCAAGGCCAGCGGCGGTTGGATAAGTTCGCCGTGGTTGCTCAGTTTTTCCGGACGCCATTCGAACCAGTACAGACCGAAAGCGATGAGGAAGGGCAGCATCAGCAGCGTGATCGTCAGCGCCATGGCGCGACGCACTGGCGTGAAGGTTGGTACGGAGGCGGTCATCGTTCAGTCTTTACGACGAAAGTTTACGACCAGCCAGATCAGCGCAGTCGCCAGCGCGAATCCCCACCATTGCAAGGCGTAGCCGACATGCCGTTCGATCCGCTCGTCCGGCCGCGGCCACTCGCGAGCAAAGCCGCCGGCATCGCTTTCGGGGGAAAGCTGGATGATCACGGGCTGTAGTGGAAAGCCCGCCAGCTTTCCGTAACGCGCGAGGTCAAGGTTCTGCCAGACTTTTTGCCACCCGCCGCCATTCACGCCTTCCGGGCCGAGCGTGAAGTAGCGGGTGCCGGGAACGATGGCCATGCCCGACACCTCGACAATGCCCGCCGGTGTGCTCACCTCGGGCGTTCGGCTATGCTCGGCAAGTGCAGGCACCCAGCCGCGATTCACCAGCACGCGCATCTCGCTGTTCTCGATGCGCAACGGCGTAATGACGTGATAGCCCGCCTGTTCACGGTGCACGCGGTTGTCGATCAGGATTTGATACTCCGGCTCATAACGTCC
>CAJAHZ010000216.1 GCA_903939665.1 uncultured Pseudomonadota bacterium
ACGCCCGGCCGGGCTAGCCATCGCGACAACGGTATTGCCGGCGCACAGCAGATAATCGTCGGTGGGATTGAATGCCCAATCCCCCTCGGCACGCACGGCCAGCAGGATGTAATCGGCACTGCGCAAACGCAGATTGCCAATTCGGGTCGGCGGAAACTGAGCCGGGACGGTGACTTCATCGACCCGCAGATGCTTTTCCGACTTGAGCATTTCGTCAAGAAAACCAACGACGTGCGGGCGCACCATCGCCGACGCCATGCGCATGCCGCCGGTAAAATCCGGGCAGATGATCTCGTCAGCCCCGGCCTTGCGCATCTTCTCAATATTGCGTGTTTCCTGGGCGCGCGCCACAACGCGCACAGTCGGATTGAGTTGCTTGGCGGTAATGATGATCATCAGATTACGCGAGTCATCGCCAGTCACCGCAAACAGCCCGCGTGCGCCGATAATGTCGGCACCGAGCAGAAGGTCGTCGTCGGAAGCGTCGCCCTGCAGATAGAGCAGGCCGGGAAACTTCTCCAGGTTGTCGTCAAAACGTGCCTGCTCAGGATCGATGGCGACGAAATGACGGCCCGTGTTGTGCAATTCGTGTGCGGCATTGCGTCCAACCCGCCCGAAACCACAAACGATATAGTGATGCTGCAATTTCCTGATACGCTTTTCCATCCGTCGTCTCCGCAGGGAATAATCAAGGTCCTTCTCGAGAAAGAACACGGTCAGGCTGGTAAAAAGAAAGGTCAGCACGCCCAGACCGGCTATCGAAATCAAGCCGGCAAAAAGACGCGCACCAAGGGTGCTGAGCGGCACGATTTCGCCATAACCCACGGTTGAGATGGTGATCAGGGTCATGTAGACCGCATCCGACCAGCTCGCCTTGTCACCGCCGATAACAAAAAACCCGAGCACCCCGATGATGATCAGGCACAACAGGATCACAAAAGCCCAGGCAATGCGGGCAACGATTCGCCATAATTGCGAAACGCCGCCGGCAGCGGGAACGGTAATCTGAACGATCGAACGCGAAAGCTCTCTGCCTGTTTTTTTCATGCGCTGGCGCAGCTTTTCGAAAGATTCACTTGGCCTGCTCGCGCAGTACGAACTTCTGGATCTTGCCGGTTGAAGTCTTCGGCAGCGTCGAGAAAATAACCCGTTTTGGCACCTTGAAACGCGCCATGCGCTCACGGCAGAAATCGATAATTTCCTGTTCGCTCACCTTGGCGCCATCGCGCAGTTCGACAAAGGCGCAGGGAACCTCCCCCCACTTTTCATCGACCATCGCCACGACGGCAGCGAGAATCACCGCCGGGTGCTTGTAGAGCACATCCTCAACCTCGATCGACGAGATATTCTCGCCACCGGAGATGATCACGTCCTTCGAGCGGTCCTTGATCTTCACATAGCCATCCGCCTGCATCACGGCCAAATCGCCGGTGTGATACCAGCCCCCGGCAAAGGATTCGTCGGTCGCTTTCGGGTTCTTGAGATAGCCCTTCATGACCAGATTGCCGCGGAACATCACTTCGCCGATGGTGGCGTTATCCCATGGAACGGGCGCCATGCTGACCGGATCAAGCACGGCGATCGACTCCTGGGCGTGATTGCGCACCCCCTGCCGGCCGTTCAGCACAACCTGTTCCTCGACCGGCAAGCCAGCCCACTCGGCGTGCTTGGCGCAGATCGATGCCGGTCCGTAAGTTTCGGTGAGACCATAAACGTGGGTCAGATCGACGCCGATGCGAGCCATTCCCTCGATGACCGCAGCCGGCGGCGGGGCGGCGGCGATCATGCCGCAAACCTTGTGCGTGATTCCCTCACGCAAGGCCGCCGGCGCGTTGGCCAGCATGCTGTGCACGATCGGCGCGCCACAGTAGTGGCTGACGCAGTGCGCCCGGATCGCGTCGAAGATGAGCTTTGCATCAACCCGACGCAAACAGACGTTGGTGCCGGAATTGGCCGCCATTGCCCAGGTGAAACACCAGCCGTTGCAATGAAACATCGGCAGCGTCCACAAATAGACGGCGTGCGGCGGCATGCCCCAACTGACAATATTCGCCATCGCATTGAGATAGGCGCCGCGATGATGGTAGACGACCCCCTTCGGATTGCCGGTGGTGCCGGACGTATAGCTTAGCGAGATGGCATCCCACTCATCGTCCGGGCCACTCCATGCAAAAGCCGGATCGCCCGCCGCAATGAAGGCTTCGTAGTCGATGCTGCCGAGGCGCTCGCCCGGGCCGGCGTATTCCGGGTCATCGACATCGATCACGGTGATCGCGTGCCCCAAAACGGCAAGCGCTTTTGCCATGATCGGCGAATATTCACGG
>CAJAHZ010000217.1 GCA_903939665.1 uncultured Pseudomonadota bacterium
AAGTGCAGGCACCCAGCCGCGATTCACCAGCACGCGCATCTCGCTGTTCTCGATGCGCAACGGCGTAATGACGTGATAGCCCGCCTGTTCACGGTGCACGCGGTTGTCGATCAGGATTTGATACTCCGGCTCATAACGTCCGCGTGCGACGACGGAGCGGTAGCGCATCGATTGTGCGTCGAGCAGCACAGTGGGCATCTGGACCGTCGGTTCGGCGCTACGCGTGTCGAGCAGCGTTTGCAGGTCGCCTTTGACGGTCGCCTTGTTCCACTGCCATTGTCCGAATGAAATGAACAGCGCAATCAGGGTCAGGGCGAGCAGTGTCGGCAGCCAGCGCGGCTGGAAGCAGCGTGCCGGCCTGCGCGGTGGCGCTCCGGTTGCTTCCTCGCCGCCGCTACGCGCATAATCGGTAACCCCCATGTTGGAGTCAGCCATGTTCAAGCTCATCATCGTTCTCATGTTGATCGGCGTGATCGGCAGCCTGTTTTCCGGGCTGTTTTTTCTTTATCGCGACCCCGATAGCGGCGTTCGTACCGTCAAGGCACTGACGCTGCGCATCGGCTTGTCGATCGCCATTTTTGTGTTGCTGCTGATTGGTTTTCGCTTGGGCTGGATACCCGGCTACACCCAATAGACGAAGACAAAAAGCCCAAGCCAGACCACGTCGACGAAGTGCCAGTACCACGCGACGCCTTCAAAGGCGAAGTGGCGCTCGGCAGTAAAATGCCCTTTCAGGCAGCGCCCGTAAATCACCATCAGCATGATCGCACCAAGCGTCACGTGGAAACCGTGAAAGCCGGTGAGCATGAAGAAGGTTGCGCCATAAACGCCGGCGCCCATGGTCAGGCCGAGTTCGGTGTAGGCGTGATGGTATTCGTAGATCTGGAAGCCCATGAAGCTGACGCCGAGCAGAATGGTCAGCAGCAGGCCGAGGTTGAGCTGGCTGCGCTTATTTTTCATCATGCCCCAGTGCGCCCAGGTGAGCGTTGCGCCCGAGGTGAGCAGTAGCGCCGTATTCAGCGCCGGAACGCCCCAGGCGCCCATCGGCGTAAAGTTGGCGCCTTTGGGGCCGGCGGATGGCCAGGCGCTGGTAAAGCCCTGCCACAGCGTGAACGCCGGATCCATGGTGGCGAGTGCCGGGACGGACAGGACACGGACGTAGAACAGGGTGCCGAAGAAGGCGGCAAAGAACGCCACTTCCGAGGCAATGAACCAGACCATGCCGTAGCGGAAGGATTTGTCCTCCCATTGTCCGTATTCGCCGCTCTGGTTTTCGCCGATCACCTTGCTGAACCAGTTGACCATGACGAAGATGATGACGCCGGTGCCGGCCAGCATGATCCACGGGCCGGGCGCAAAAGCATTCATTTGCAGGATGAAGCCCAGCGCCAGCAGGAACATCCCGCCGGACAGCATGAACGGGTACAGGCTGGGCTGCGGGACGAAGTAGTGTCTGGCGTCAGCTGCGGCGTGGGTATTCGCGTGTGTTGTCATGCGTCACTCTCTTTCCTTGAGCGGTTTTTTCTGGGCGCCAACGTTGAAAAATGCGTAGGCCAAAGTCACTGTTCGGATATCGGCATCGATTTCTGGTTTGACGATAAAAGTCAGTGGCATTTCGCGGGTTTCGCCGGGCGCCAGGGTTTGTTGTTTGAAGCAGAAGCAGTCGAGCTTCTCGAAGTGCTGGGCGGCGTGCCCCGGTGAAACGCTGGGGACGGCCTGGCCGACGATCGTTTCGCTGGATCGGTTGTGCACCAGAAATTTCGCCTGATGCAACTCGCCCGGATGAAGGTCCAGCGTGTTGGTCAGCGGTCGCATTTCCCATGGCAATCCCGGCATCACCGTGCCGGTAAACTCGACGGTGACGACCCGTGTGAGGTCGATGCGCGAGGGGGGCGATGCCACTGCGCCCGGAACATTGATGCCGCCCGGCCCCATTCCGGCGCGCGTCTTGCCGTTGAAGCCGGTGGCGGCGCAGAGGACGTCGTAGAGGGGCACCAGCGCAAAGCCAAAGGCAAAAGCTGCGGCGACGATCATCAGCAGTTTGAGCGCCAGTCGTTGATGATCGCGCGGCTGTGGTGCGGTTGAGGGAAGCGTGGTCTCCATCGGGGCTTGTCTTTAGCGTTTCAGCAGAAAACCGATGAGGTAGAGAGCCAGCGCCACCGTACCGAGCACCCAGGCGAGACGCTGGCTGGCTTTGCGGCGACGCGCCAGTTCCTCATGCGAAAAATTGGGTGCACGGCTTTCAGCCGCGCTGTTTTCCCCATCGGCCCTATGCAACGTCTGGCTCATTTGATCACCGGCTGGATTTCCCACGAATGAAGTGGTGGCGGCGACGGGAGATCCCATTCAAGACCTTCGGTACCTTCCCACACCTTGTCGCTCGCCTTTTCTCCGCCGCGAATACATTTCCACACGACGTAGGCAAAAATCAGTTGCGAGAAACCGAGAATGAAGGCGCCTACTGTCGAGATTGCGTTGAACTCGGCGAACTGCAGCGCATAGTCTGGGATGCGGCGCGGCATGCCGGCCAGACCGAGGAAAAACTGCGGCATGAAGGTCAGGTTGAACGAAATGACGGTCAGCCAGAAGTGCAGCTTGCCCAGCTTTTCATCAACCATGTGGCCGGTCCATTTTGGCAGCCAGAAATAAACGCCGGTCATCACGCCCATGATGCCGCCGGCAAACAGCGCGTAGTGGAAGTGCGCCACGACGAAGTAGCTGTGGTGGTACTGCGCGTCGGCGGCCACGTCGGCCAGCACCAGCCCGGTCAGACCGGCCATGCCGAACAGGACAATGAAGCCGAGCGCGAACAGCATCGGCGTCTCGAAACTCATCGCGCCGCGCCACATGGTGGCGATCCAGCAGAAAAACAGCACCGCCAGCGGCAGAGAAATCGCCATCGTGCTGTACATGAAATAGAGTAATGCCGGCACCGGCAAACCCGCGGTCAGGAAGTGGTGCGCCCAGACGATGACGCCAAGAACGCCGATTGCGATGAAGGCGTACACCTGTGCCTTGTAGCCATAAACCGCTTTGCGCGAGAAGGTCGATATCACGTGTGGCATCAGCCCCCACACGGGCAGCAGCAGGATATAGACTTCAGGGTGACCGAAGAACCAGAACAGATGCTGGAATAGAATCGGATCTCCGCCACCCGCTGCATTGAAGAAGTTGGTGCCGAAGTGCCGGTCGGTGAGCAGCATGGTCACTGCACCCGCCAGTACCGGGATCGTCGCGATCAGCAGGAAGGCGGTGATTAGCCAGCCCCAGCAGAACAGCGGCAGTTTCATCATCGTCATGCCGGGCGCACGCAGGTTGAAAATGGTGACGATGATGTTGATCGAGCCGAGAATCGACGAGATGCCGAGGATGTGAATGGCGAAAATCGCAAAATCGACGCCCATGCCACCCTGCACCGACAAGGGCGCATAAAGCGTCCAACCCGTCGCCACCGCCCCATCGCCGATGCCGAACAGAGCGAGGATGAAGGGTAGCGTGAGCAGTGTTGCCGCCGGCGGCAACAGCCAGAAGCCCCAGTTGTTGATGCGCGGCAGCGCCATGTCGGGTGCGCCGATCATCAGCGGAATCTGCCAGTTGGCGAAGCCTGTGGCGGCGGGCATCAGCGCGGCAAAAATCATCACCAGCGCATGCACACCGATCAGCTGATTGAAGAACTCCGGCTGCATCAGTTGCAGGCCGGGCTGGAACAGTTCGGCGCGCACGGCGAGAATCATCGCGCCGCCGACAAAGAACATGATCAGCGCGAAAATCAGGTACATCGAGCCGATTTCCTTGTGATTGGTCGTGGTCAGCCAACGCAGGATGCCTGATGGATGGCTGGCGCCATAGCCATGCTGGTCGGCGGCGTGCTGGTCGAGAGAACTGGCATTGCTCATGATGTCTCCTGTTTCTCTGCTTAGCGCAGTGCTTTGATCAGGGCGGGCTGAATCAGATCGCCCTTGGTGTTGCCGAAACTGTTGCGCTCGAAGGTGATGACGGCGGCGAGCTCGGTGTCGGACAAGGTGTTCTTGAAGGTTTGCATGGCGGTGCCTTCCTTGCCGTTCAGCACGCGGTCGACATGGCTGTCCTTGATCAGCTTGCCTTCGGGCGAGAGCAATGGGCCGTTGACGATCTTGCTGCCGGCCAGTGCCGGGAAGGCCGGTGGCATACCTTGGCCGTTCGGCTGATGGCAGACGGCGCATTGTTTTTCATAGACCTCCTTGCCCGCAGCGACGAGTTCGTCCTTGCTCCAGGTCTTGTCGCTGCCGGCTGCAGCGGCGGCCATTTCGTTCTTCTTCTTGTCGACCCAGGCGAGATACTCGGCTTCCGGAACCGCATGCACGACCACCGGCATGAAACCGTGATCCTTGCCGCACAGTTCTGCGCACTGTCCGCGATAGGTGCCAGGCGTTTCGATATTGACCCAGGTTTCACGCAGGAATCCGGGAATGGCATCGCGTTTGACACCGAACTGCGGCACCCACCAGGTGTGGATAACGTCGGTCGAGGTGATCAGAATTCGCACTTTCTTACCGACCGGCAAGACGACCGGATTGTCAACGTCAAGCAGGTAGTGCGGGCCTTTGGTTTCCTTGTTGGCGATCTGGTCGCGCGACGTTGCCAGGGTGCTGATGAACTTGATGCCGGAGTCAGGATATTCGTATTGCCATTTCCACTGCATCCCGGTGACCTTGAGCACCATGTCGGCCTTGGTCTTCGTGTCTTCCATCTGGACCACCGCGTGATAGGCGGGGATGCCGACCAGAATGTAATCGATGAAGATCAGGATGGCGAAAGGAACCAGCGCCCAGAGCCACTGCACGGTGCCGGTTGGTCCGGTAAATTTGGCGGGTTGATGGCCAAGGCTTTTCCGGTGCTTGATCATCGAGTAAATCATGATTGCGAACACCGTCACAAAAAGAACGGTGATGATGATCATGAACTCGTTATGGATGTGCAGCGTGTTGCGAGCGATGGGCGTAACCGGGGTCGGGAAGTTCCAGCTGTAATCTGCATTCGCCAGCGCGGGGAGTAGTGCCGCGAGCAGGCCAAGCAAAGAAACGGCTGCGCGCTGGCAGGGGCGGTGGGGCATCTTCAAGTTTTCTCCTTCCGGTTTTGTTTCAGGCTATCGGGAGCCCAGTTCTTGTTTTAACGCTTTGGCGAGCGTCATCTTCTGTTCTTCTGTCAGCAAGCTGCCTATTTCAATCTCTTTGCCGTGTGAGCGGATCAGCAGCCGGTGATCCTTCAGGCATTCCAGCCGCGTCCAGTAAGCCGGAAACTCGCGGTAGTCGATGCGCGAGCCAAGGCGTGTTTCAACGGTCAACAGACCGGGCTTTAACGTAATTCGTTCAAAATCGTTCGAATGTCCTTCAATTCGTTTGAGCGCCCACCACAGCATGGCCAACTCTGCGCCGGCAAACGGGATCACCGGCCACGCGCCAATCAGGGCAAACGCCCCCACGATAACACCGGAAACCGTTGCAATGGCGAGCAACAGCGCCTGACTGCCTCTCACTGAAAGCGAACGGTTCGGGCGGACAAGCCACGTTCGGCATGCCTCTGTCTCTATTGCAAGCAGCCCCATCGCTTGCTCCAATACGACCAGACGCGCGCTGGAATTTCGAGATTTGACATAAATCAATGTTTTTTTGAGTTTAGCACAGGCGGCATGGGTTGTTGTAACAAGAATCGATCGCAACTTGATGATTGCAATGAGTATTGC
>CAJAHZ010000218.1 GCA_903939665.1 uncultured Pseudomonadota bacterium
AGCGCAGCTGCCGCAATGGCTGGCACGCTGTTGGTTGAAGATGGAAGCGCGTGCTCCGGCTTTTCGGGGGTGTCGACCGACAGCCGCAATATTGCCGCCGGCGAACTGTTTGTCGCCCTGCGCGGAGAAAATTTCGACGGCCACCAGTTCGTTGCCGCGGCCCAGGCGCGTGGCGCCGTCGCTGCCGTGATCGCCGGCGATGCCGTCGATACCTTGAAGTCGCTTGATCTGCCCTTGATTCTGGTACCCGATACACGGCTCGCGCTGGGTGCGCTGGCGGCTGACTGGCGCGCCCGCTTCACGCTGCCGGTGATCGGGGTGACCGGCAGCAACGGCAAGACGACGACCAAGGAAATGATTGCCTGCATCCTGCAGGCGGTTTTCGGCGATGCTGTTCTGGTGACGCAAGGGAATTTCAACAACGACATCGGCTTGCCGCTGACCTTGCTCAAGCTGAGGGCGGCGCATCGCGCAGCCATTATCGAGATGGGCACCAATCACCCGGGTGAAATCGCCTATCTCGCCAACATTGCCCGGGCGACCGTGGCGCTGGTTACCAACGCGCAGCGTGCGCATCTGGCCGGCATGGGTTCGATCGAGGCGATCGCGGCTGAAAAGGGCAGTATCTATCAGGCGCTCGGTGAAGCAGGGGTTGCCGTCTTCAATGCCGACGATCAGTGGGCCGAGCTTTGGCGCGCACAAAGCGCTGGCCATCGGGTCATGACGTTTTCGCTCGAAAGGTCTGCCGACGTTACCGGGCAGTGCCAGTTGCACGGGCTGGAAAATCATCTGACGCTGAGCGCTCAAGGCGAGCAGGTTGCGCTGGCGCTGGCGCTGCCCGGTCTGCACAACGCGCGCAACGCGCTTGCTGCCGGGGCCGCAGCGTTGGCTGCCGGCGTGTCGATCACGGCAGTGCGCGACGGTTTGGCCGCATTTCGCGGCGTCAAAGGGCGTCTGCAGAGACGCTCCGGGCTGAACGGCGCAATTGTGCTGGACGACACCTACAACGCCAATCCGGATTCGGTGCGCGCTGGCATCGACGTGCTGGCCGCGACGGTCGGGAAAAAGCTGCTGGTGCTCGGCGACATGGGTGAAATCGGCGAAATGACCGGCCAGTTCCACGACGAAATCGGCGGCTATGCCAAGAGCCAGGGCGTCGACCGCATGTTTGCCTTTGGCGAATCCAGCGCGCTGGCGGCGCACAATTTTGGCGCCGGCGGCCAGCACTACAAGAAAATCGACGACCTGATCAAGGCGGTCAGCGCCGAGTTGGCCTTAGGTGCGGCGAGCGAGACGACCGTCCTCGTCAAGGGGTCGCGTTTCATGCGCATGGAGCGGGTGGTCGATGCGCTTTGCGCCCCCGTCAGCAGCGCCCCCGTGGAGAATAAATAATGCTGCTGATCCTGGCGCAATCCCTTTCGCAGGACATTCGCGGCTTCAACGTGTTCAGCTACATCACCCTGCGTACGGTGCTCGCTGCGATGACTGCGCTGATCATTTCCTTTGTCGCCGGCCCGCGCGTCATCCGCTGGCTAGCCGCCAAGAAAATCGGCCAGGCGGTTCGCCAGGACGGTCCGCAGACGCACCTGGTCAAATCCGGCACGCCGACCATGGGTGGTGCGCTGATCCTGATCGCCATCGGCATTACCACCCTATTGTGGGGCGATCTGAGCAACCGCTATGTCTGGGTCGTGCTGATCGTCACGCTCGGGTTCGGCGCCATCGGCTGGTACGACGACTGGCAAAAGGTTGTCCATCGGGATCCGAAGGGCTTGTCCAGCCGCTGGAAGTATTTCTGGCAATCGGTGATTGGCCTGGTCGTGGCGATTTATCTCGGCCTCACGGCGACCGTCCCGGCGCAGCTTGAACTGATCGTTCCTTTCGTCAAGACGGTTTCCTACCCGCTCGGTGTGATCGGCTTCATCACGCTGACCTATCTGGTGATCGTTGGCACCAGCAACGCGGTGAATTTGACCGACGGGCTCGATGGCCTGGCGATCATGCCAACGGTGATGATCGCCGGCGCGCTGGCCATTTTTGCCTACGTCGCGGGTAACGCGGTCTATGCCAAATATCTCTTCATGCCCTACATTCCGGGCGCCGGCGAGTTGGCCGTTTTCCTCGGCGCGATGGCCGGCGCCGGGCTGGGTTTTCTGTGGTTCAACGCCTACCCGGCCGAAGTGTTCATGGGCGACGTCGGCGCACTGGCTCTCGGCGCGGCGCTCGGCGTGGTGGCCGTGATCGTGCGCCAGGAAATCGTGCTGGCCATCATGGGCGGCGTCTTTGTCGCTGAAACCCTGTCGGTCGCAGCGCAGGTTCTCTACTTCAAATTCACCGGTGGCAAGCGGATTTTCCGCATGGCGCCGCTGCATCACCACTACGAACTCAGCGGCTGGAAAGAGACGCAGGTCGTTGTTCGTTTCTGGATCATCACCATCATGCTGGTGTTGGTCGGCCTTTCGACATTGAAACTGCGCTGACATGGATCTTCACGGCAAGCTCACACTGGTAATCGGCCTCGGCGAGACCGGGCTGGCGATGGCCAAATGGCTGGCGCGCCAGGGTGCCCGCGTGCGCGTTGCCGACAGTCGCGAGTTGCCGCCGAACAGCGAAGCCTTGCGTGCCGCCGTGCCGGATGCCGAACTGATCACCGGCCCGTTTGTCGATGAAGCTTTCTCCGGCGTCGACATGATCGCAATTTCGCCGGGAGTGCCGGTTGAGGAAGCTGCGATCGCGCGCGCTGTGGCGCGTGGGGTGCCGCTGGTCTCCGAAATCGAGTTGTTCGTTCGCGGCGTGCGCCAACTGTCGCCACAAGCCAGGCTGATCGCGATTACCGGCAGCAACGGGAAAACGACGACGACCGCGCTGACCGGTGCCTTGTGTGCCGCCGCGGGGCATAAAACGGCGATCGCCGGCAATATCAGCCCGGCCGCGCTGGATGCGCTGATGGGCGCGCTGGATGCCCATCAGCTTCCCGAAATCTGGGTGCTTGAACTTTCCAGTTTTCAGCTCGAAACAACGCATACGCTCAACGCCGACGCCGCCACTGTGCTCAATGTCAGCGAGGATCACCTGGACCGCTACAGCGGGATGGATGCCTACGCGGCAGCCAAAGCGCGCGTCTTCCAGAGTCGGGGCGGCAAAAACGGTGTGATGGTGCTTAACCGTGATGATGACCGGAGCCTTTCTGCCGGGCGTTGCGGTCGCAAGCTGGTCAGCTTCGGCCTGAATCCGGCCCCGCGCTCATTGGATTACGGCCTGCACGACGGCTGGATCGTTCGCGGCAGCGAACGCCTCATTGCGCTCGACGCGCTCAAGCTCGTCGGTCTGCACAACGCCGCCAATGCGATGGCCGCACTGGCGCTGTGTGAGGCCGTTGGCATCGCCCCGAATGAAGTCCTGCCGGCGCTGGCCGGGTTCGCCGGACTGGCGCACCGCGTTGAGTTTGTCGCAAAAATCAATGGCGTTTCTTTCTATGACGACTCCAAGGGTACCAACGTTGGCGCAACGCTGGCAGCGCTTCAGGGCCTGGGTTGCAAGGTCGCAATTATTCTTGGCGGTGACGGCAAGGGTCAGGATTTTTCGCCGCTCAAGCGTGCGCTGGCCGAACATGGCCGTGCTGCCGCCCTGATCGGGCGTGATGCCGATGCGATTTTCGCTGCGGTCGAGGGCTGTGGCGTGCCGTTGCAAGTTTGTTCAGACATGCTCGAAGCGGTTCGCTGGTGTGCCGCACAGGCAAAATCTGACGATGCTGTCCTGCTGTCGCCAGCCTGCGCGAGTCTCGACATGTACCGGAACTATGCACATCGCGCCGAGGTATTTGTCGACGCTGTGCATGGCATCGAGAGGGAGGCGGCCTGATGTTGCCTGCACTCGACACGCCGCGCCGCATGCCTGCCGAAGTCGATCTGGCGCTCTTGTGGAGCGCGCTGCTTCTGCTGCTGACCGGCATGGTCATGGTTTATTCGGCATCGATCGCGATTGCCGAGGTTGGCCGCTTTACCGGCAACCAGCCCGCTTACTATCTGGTACGGCATGGTGTCTTTTTGGTAATTGGTCTGGTCGCCGCCGCCTTTGCCTTCCAGGTGCCGCTGGCCACCTGGCAGCAGATGGCGCCCTGGCTTTTTGTTGCCGGTTTTGTGTTGCTCGCGCTGGTGCTGATCCCCGGCATCGGTCGCGACGTCAATGGCGCACGCCGCTGGCTATCGCTGGGTATCGCCAATCTGCAACCCTCGGAACTGATGAAGCTGTTTGCCGTACTTTATGCCGCCGACTACACGGTACGCAAGATGCCGCACATGCATGACCTGAAGAAAGCTTTCCTGCCGATGGCTGGCGCCATGGTTGCGGTCGGCGTCCTGCTGCTCAAGGAGCCGGATTTCGGCGCTTTTGTCGTCATCATCGCCATCGCCATTGGCATTCTCTTTCTTGGCGGCATGCGCGCCCGCCTCTTCGCCGGGCTGATCGTCGTTCTGGTTGTCGCATTCGCCGTGTTGATCATCGTTTCGCCCTACCGTCGCGACCGGATTTTCGGTTTCATGGACCCCTGGGCCGATGCCTTTGGTCGCGGTTACCAGCTTTCGCATGCGCTGATCGCCTTTGGTCGCGGCGAGTTGTTTGGTGTCGGGCTCGGCGCCAGTATCGAAAAGCTGTTTTATCTGCCGGAAGCGCATACCGACTTCCTGCTCGCCGTGATCGCCGAAGAGCTCGGTTTTGCCGGCGTCGTCGTTGTGATCGCGTTGTTCGCCCTGCTCATCCAGCGCGCTTTCGTCATCGGTCGTCAGGCGGTAGCGCTCGACCGGCTGTATCCCGCGTTGGTCGCCCAGGGCATCGGGATCTGGATTGGCGTGCAAGGGTTTATCAACATGGGCGTCAACATGGGGCTGTTGCCGACCAAGGGGTTGACCCTGCCGCTGATGAGTTTTGGCGGTTCGGGGATTCTTGCCAACTGCATCGCACTGGCTATTCTTCTGCGCGTGGATTGGGAGAACAGACAGCTCATGAGAGGGGCAAAGTTATGAGCAGGACGCTCCTCGTGATGGCGGGCGGCACCGGTGGGCACGTCTTCCCCGGGTTGGCGGTCGCTGATCTGCTGAAAAGCCGGGGCTGGAATGTTGTCTGGATGGGCAGTCCCGATGGCATGGAGAACAAGCTGGTTCGCGCTCGGGGCTACGAAATGGCATGGGTGCGCTTTGCCGCTTTGCGCGGCAAGGGCTGGATGCGCAAGCTGATGCTGCCGTTCAATCTGCTTTCCGGTTGTTGGCAGGCGGCGCGCGCCATCCGTGCGGTAAAGCCCGATGTCGTACTGGGTATGGGCGGCTACATCAGCTTTCCGGGGGGCATGATGGCCGCGCTGCTCGGGCGTCCGCTGGTCATCCATGAGCAGAATTCGGTGGCCGGACTGGCCAACCGCGTGCTGGCCAAAGTGGCTGATCGCGTCCTCTGCGGCTTCCCGAACGCCCTTCCAAAAAGCATCTATACCGGCAACCCGGTGCGCCCGGAGATTGCCCAGATGCCAGCGCCGGCTGAGCGTTTTGCCGGGCGTGAGCCGACTTTGCGTCTGCTCGTGCTGGGCGGCAGCCTGGGCGCCGCAGCGCTCAACGAAGTTTTGCCAAAAGGGCTGGCCCTGCTCGCCGAAGATGAGCGCCCGCACGTTGTGCATCAGGCCGGCGAGAAGCACCTTGAGCAGTTGCAGAAAAATTACGAAGAAGCCGGTATTCCGGCGCATTGCGTTGCTTTCATCGACAACATGGCTGGCGCCTACGAGTGGGCCGATCTGGTCATTTGCCGCGCCGGTGCGCTGACCATTGCCGAACTCTCCGCAGCAGGTGTCCCCGGCATTCTTGTGCCCTTCCCCTTCGCGGTTGACGACCACCAGACGGGCAACGCCAAATTCCTGTCGCAGGCCGGCGGCGCCGTCCTGTTGCCGCAGAAGGATCTGAGCGCGGAGTCGATCAGCCTGATCCGCAATTACACACGCGAGCAGTTGCTGCAGATGGCCGAAAAGGCGCGCGATCTGGCCCGGCCCGACGCCACGCTGGCGGTTGCGCAGATCTGCGAGGACTTGATCAAATGAAACATAAAGTCAAAAACATTCATTTCGTTGGCATCGGCGGTTCGGGCATGAGCGGCATCGCCGAGGTTCTCTCAAACCTCGGCTTTAGCGTCAGCGGCTCCGATCTGGCCGACAGTGCAACGACGAAGCGCCTGGCTGCACTCGGCGTGCGCACCATGGTTGGGCATGCCGAGCAAAACGTCGCCGGTGCCGACGCCGTTGTCGTATCGACGGCGGTCAAGGAAGATAATCCGGAAGTGATCGCCGCACGCAGCCGCAAGGTGCCGGTGGTGCCGCGCGCGCAAATGCTGGCCGAGTTGATGCGGCTGAAGCAGGGCATTGCGGTGGCCGGCACGCACGGCAAGACGACGACGACCAGTCTGGTCGCGTCGATCCTCGCCGAAGGCGGCATGGACCCGACCTTTGTCATCGGCGGTCGGCTCAACGCCGCTGGCGCCAATGCGCGTTTGGGCTCCGGTGATTTCCTGGTGGCCGAGGCTGACGAGTCCGATGCCTCGTTCCTCTTCCTGTCGCCGGTGATTTCGATTGTCACCAATATCGACGCCGACCACATGGAGACCTATGGCCACGACTTTGGTCGGCTCAAGCAGGCCTTCGTTGATTTTCTGCAGCGCCTGCCGTTCTATGGCGTCGCGGTGCTCTGTGCGGATGATGCCAATGTGCGCGAGATCATGCCGCAGGTGAGCAAGCAGATCGTTACCTACGGGTTCGATGCCGCAGCCAATGTGCGTGCCGAAAACGTGCTGGCTGTCGACGGGCAAATGAAGTTTGACTGCGTGCGGGTCAACGGCAGCATCAGTCGCTTCCCGGTGACGCTCAACCTGCCCGGCATGCACAACGTGCTGAACGCGCTGGCGGCGATCGCCGTGGCGACTGAGGTTGGCGTTTCCGACGAAGCGATCATCAAGGCGCTGTTTGAATTCAAAGGCGTTGGCCGTCGCTTCCAGCGCTACGGCGAAATTGCCTGCCCGGCGGGCGGCAGTTTTACCCTGGTCGACGACTACGGCCATCACCCGGTCGAGATGGCCGCGACACTGGCTGCGGCGCGCGGCGCCTTTCCCGGCCGGCGTCTGCTGCTGGCCTTTCAGCCACACCGTTATACGCGTACCCGTGACTGTTTTGAGGACTTCGTCAAGGTGCTGAACGGCGTCGATGCGCTGGTGCTCGCCGAGGTCTATTCGGCCGGCGAGCAAGCGATTGTCGCTGCCGATGGCCGCGCCTTGGCGCGCGCCTTGCGCGTCGCCGGCAAAGTCGAGCCGGTGTTCGTCGAAGACATCGGCGACATGCCGCAAGCGATTCTGGATGTCGCCCGCGACGGCGACGTGGTCGTGACGATGGGCGCCGGTTCGATTGGCGGCGTCCCCGGCAAGCTGGTGCAGGTTTGATATGAACGAAACCGCTTTCAACGCAGAGATCGCAGAGACGCAGAGATCGCAGAGAGAAAATGTCATCGCCTTTCTCTGCGATCTCTGCGTCTCTGCGTACTCTGCGTCAAAAGAGGTTAAGGGGTTTTGTCATGAATAATTTCGGGAAAGTAGCCGTCCTCTTCGGCGGCAAGTCCGCTGAGCGCGAAGTGTCGCTGAACAGCGGTTCGCGGGTGCTTGCTGCGCTGTTGCGTCAGGGGGTCGATGCCCATGCCTTTGATCCGGCAGAGCGCAAGCTCGACGAGCTGGCCGCGTACGACCGCGCTTTCATCGCGTTGCACGGGCGCTATGGCGAGGACGGAACGATTCAGGGCGTGCTTGAACTGATGGGTATTCCTTATACCGGCAGCGGCGTCATGGCGTCGGCCGTCGGCATGGACAAGTGGCGCACAAAATTGCTGTGGCGGGCTGCCGGACTGCCGATACCGGAATATGCGATGCTCAAAGCCGATAGCGACTTTGCCGACATCGAGGAAGAACTGGGCCTGCCGCTGTTCGTCAAGCCGGCCTGCGAGGGCTCGTCGATTGGCATCACCAAGGTCAAGCGTTCCGGCGACCTGCGCGCGGCCTACCTTGAAGCAGCCAAGCATGATTCGCTGGTGATTGCCGAGCGCGCCATTCTGGGCGGTGAATACACGGTCGCGATTCTGGGCGGCGAAGCACTGCCGATCATCAAGATCGAACCGGTCACCGAGTTTTACGACTACGAAGCCAAATATCTGCGCGACGACACCGCCTATCGCTGCCCCTGCGGTTTGCCGGTCGAGCGCGAAGCTGAATTGCGCAGGCAGGCCGTTGATGCCTTTCACGTACTCGGCGGACGCGGCTGGGGGCGGGTCGATTTTTTGATGGACGAAGAGGGCGGCGCCTATTTCCTCGAAGCGAACACCTCGCCGGGAATGACCGATCACTCGTTGGTGCCGATGGCGGCGCGGGTGGCCGGTATTCCCTATGACGAACTGGTCGTGCGCGTGCTCGCACTGGCTGCTCTGGGATGATCGATGTGGCACAAACCGCAGCTGATGACCGCCGTTTCCGACCTGCTTTTGGTAGCAGCGGCGGCCGCATTGCTGGTTGCGGGCGTGGTGTGGTCCACCCGGCTGCCGCTCTTTCCCTTGCGCGAGGTGGCGGTAACGCACGCGTTGCAGGAGGTGCGGCGCAGCGAGGTCGAGCGTTCGCTGTCGGGTCTGCTGCGCGGCAATTTTTTCAGCGTCAATCTGGAGGCCCTGCGGCAATCGCTCGAAACTTTGCCCTGGGTGCGTCATGCCGAAGTGCGCCGTCGCTGGCCGGCGCGCGTCGAGATCAGCATCGAGGAGCATCAGCCGGCGGCGCGTTGGGGCGAAGGGTCGGCGCAATTGGTCAATACGCATGGCGAAGTGTTTGCAGCCCCCCTGTCGTACGAGATGCATTTGCCGCTGCTGACGGGGCCGACCGGAACGTCTGCGGAGTTGTTGGGGCGTTACGCGGAGTTCGTGCAGCTGCTCAAGCCCATCGGGCGACGGCCGGAGCAGGTCATTCTGTCGCCGCGTCTGGCGTGGTTGTTGAAGCTGGAGGATGGCATGCAGGTTGAACTCGGGCGCGAGCAGGCCAAGGCACCGATCGGTGAGCGCTTGCAGCGTTTTGTCGAGCATTACACAAGCGTTTCGGATACGCGCCGCCAGCGGCCACTGGCAGTTGATATGCGTTATCCGAACGGATTTGCATTGCGCTTCACGCCTTTGGTCGTGAATCGTGATGCCCCCGGTAGCAGCCATGAAGTCAGAGGTAAAAAATGAGCAGGGATAGCAAGGATCTGATCGTCGGACTCGACATCGGCACGAGCAAGATCGTCGCGCTGGTTGCTGAAGTGACGCCGGAAGGGCGGCTCAACGTCATCGGCATGGGCTCGCAGGAGTCCAAAGGGCTGAAGAAAGGCGTCGTCGTCAATATTGAAGAGACCGTGGCGACCATTTCGCGCGTCTTGCAGGAAGTCGAGTTGATGGCCGATTGCAAGGTCAAAGATGTGTATACCGGAATCGCCGGCAGTCACATCAAGAGCTTCAATTCGAACGGCATGGTGGCGATCAAGGACAAGGAAGTGACGCCGATGGACGTCGATCGCGTGATCGAAACGGCCAAGGCGATGCCGATTCCTGCCGATCAGGAGATTCTGCATATCCTGACGCAGGAATTCATCATCGATGATCAGGATGGTATCCGCGAGCCGATCGGCATGAGCGGTTTTCGTCTTGAAGTGAAAGTGCACATCGTCACCGGCGCCGTTTCCGCCGCGCAGAATATCGTCAAGTGCGTTCGCCGCTGTGGTCTGGAAGTGAACGATCTGGTGCTGCAGCCGCTGGCCTCCTCCTACGCGGTTCTTTCCGAGGACGAGAAGGATCTGGGTATCTGCCTGATCGACATTGGCGGCGGCACAACGGATCTGGCCGTGTGGACGCAGGGCGCCATTCGCCACACTTCGGTGATCCCGATTGCCGGTGACCAGATTACCAACGACATCGCCATGGCGCTGCGCACGCCAACCCGCGAGGCCGAAGAGATCAAGCGCAAGTTTGGCTGCGCGCTGTCGCAACTGGCTGATCCGGAAGACGTGCTCGATGTCGCCGGCGTCGATGACCGCCCGTCGCGCAAGCTGTCGCGCCGGGCGCTGGCCGATGTGATTCAGCCGCGGGTCGAGGAGTTGTTCGAGCTGATTCAGGCGGAATTGCGCCGCTCCGGTTTCGAAGAAGTGCTGTCTTCGGGAATCGTGCTGACCGGCGGGGCGTCGGTGATGCCGGGGATGATCGAGCTGGGCGAAGAGATTTTCCACATGCCGGTGCGCCTGGGGATACCCAAGTATCACGGGGCGCTCGCCGATGTGGTGCAGAACCCACGTTTTTCCACGGCTTGCGGCTTGCTGCTCGAAGCGCAGGCGCAACGCAAGCGTGGCATGAAAGTCCGTGAGACTAGAGATTTCAAGCAGGTGTTCGGTCGGATGAGGTCATGGTTCGAGAAGAATTTCTGATCATTTTTGGGTTTGGTTTTTTACTTTTATCGATTTTTTGCAGAGGAGACGACAATGTTCGAGATCATTGACAAGGAAGAGAGCAGCAACGATTGGGGCACCGTGATCAAGGTCATCGGTGTCGGTGGCGCCGGTGGTAACGCCGTCGATCACATGATCCGGGAGGGTGTTAATGGCGTCGAATTTGTGGCGGCCAATACCGACGCGCAGGCGCTCAAACGCAGCGCTGCTGTCCAGAAGCTGCGCCTCGGCAAAACCGGGCTGGGCGCCGGGGCCAAACCCGAAGCCGGCCGCAGCGCCGCCATCGAGGAGCGCGAGCAGATCGCCGAATCGCTGAAAGGCGCGCACATGGTGTTCATCACCGCCGGCATGGGTGGCGGCACAGGTACCGGTGCCGCGCCGATCGTCGCCGAAGTGGCGCGTGAGCTCGGTATCCTCACCGTTGCCGTGGTCACCAAGCCCTTCGGTTTTGAAGGCAAGCGCCTGAAAGTCGCTGAAGCCGGCATCGCCGAGCTGCAAAAGCACGTCGACTCCCTGATCGTCATCCTCAACGACAAGCTGATGGATGTGCTCGGTGAGGATGTTTCGATGGACGAAGCCTTCAAGGCGGCGGACAACGTGCTGCGCAACGCCGTTGGCGGTATCGCAGAAATCATCAACTTCCCCGGTCTGGTCAACGTCGACTTTGAAGACGTACGCACCGTGATGGGCGAGATGGGCATGGCCATGATGGGTTCGGCCAACGCTTCCGGCGTCGATCGTGCGCGTA
>CAJAHZ010000219.1 GCA_903939665.1 uncultured Pseudomonadota bacterium
CCATTAGCCTGCCTGAGTTTCAAGCAGATTGCACACCGTCAACTGAGTTTTTTAGGTTCATAGTACCGTTTGAGTCTGAGGGACAACAAAACCCCAGACGAGGGAAGGGACCCTGCTTTGTTCACGCAACCGAAGAGCAGAGGATCGAGGGATTGCCATGTCGCTAACCACCCCGGATACGATCAGGACGCTACAGAGGAAGCTCTATGCCAAGGCCAAGCAAGAACCGGCCTACCGCTTTTACGCGCTCTACGACAAGATCAGCCGTGATGATGTCCTCAATCACGCATGGCGACTTGTTAAGGCTAACCGAGGCAGTCCCGGTGTCGATGGGATCAGCTTCGAGGCCATAGAAAACGGCATCGGGGTAGAAACGTTGCTGCAGGAATTGGCCCGTAATCTGAAAGACAAGACCTACCGAGCCCAACCGGTGCGGCGCGTCATGATACCCAAAGCGGACGGCAGCCTGCGTCCGCTGGGCATCCCGACGATCCGCGACCGCGTCGCACAAATGGCGGTGAAACTCATCATCGAACCGATCTTCGAAGCCGATTTTTGTCCGAACTCGTACGGATTCCGGCCCAAGAAATCGGCCCACGATGCCATGGACGACATCAACAGTGCGCTCTGGGCTGGCTACACCCAAGTCATAGACGCCGATCTGTCGAAATACTTTGACAGCATTCCGCACGCCAAACTGATGGCCGTGGTGGCCGAGCGCATTGTTGATGGGGGTATTCTGCACCTCATCAACCTGTGGCTTAAAGCCCCGGTCATCGGTGAAGACGACAACGGAGTGAAGAAAACCGTAGGCGGCGGCAAAGCCAACCGGAAAGGCACGCCGCAGGGCGGCGTCATTTCCCCGCTACTGGCCAACTGCTACTTGCATATTCTTGACCGGATATGGCAACGGCGACACCTGAAAGGAAAACTGCAAGCGCATCTTGTGCGCTACGCAGACGACTTTGTAGTCATGTGCCGAAAAGATGTAGAGGAACCGCTGAAAGTGGTGCGCCATGTACTGGAACGACTGGACCTCAGCCTTAACGAGGCCAAGACCCATGTCGTGGACGCTACTCAAGCAAGCTTCAACTTCCTGGGTTTTACGATTCAGATGAGTCGAGGGGCAAGCACTGGAAAACCGTACCCGAATGTTCGACCGGCAGATAAATCGCTGAAGAAAATCAAGGCGAGGCTGACGGAACTGACAGGAAGGAATCTGACGGCCATTCCCTTGGGTGACATTGTTGGAAACGTGAACCGTAGCCTGAGAGGCTGGGCGAACTACTTCCACTATCGGAACTCAAGTGAAGTGATGAGCAAGGTCAGGCAACACGCGGAAGACCGATTGCGAACCCACTTGATGAAGCGCCACAAGATACGGAATCGGAAGGCCGCGCTGTGCTGCTTTCCGCGCCGTGATCTGTATGAGCGCTATGGGCTGTACAAACCCCCAACGGTAGCGGGCTGGAAATCGGTGCATGCTTTGGTATGAAGAACATCGGAAAGCCGTGTGCGGGAGAACCGCATGCACGGTTTGATGAGGGAGGGCAGGTGAAAGCCTGTTCTCTACTCTACCCTGTTGTCGTGCTTTTTAATCCGATGCTGACCCCGTTTCGCCGGTTGTCGTCTGACAGGCGAAGGCGGCTTGTCATGCAACATGAATTTGAGAGGAAACCTCAGGGACCACGGTTTTTCGGGTTTAATTTTGGTAGAAAACCGTGGTCTCCTGTTGTCCTCCTGTTCAATAACCTCTATTGAAGCCCCATGAACAGGCGCTAACAATGACGCATATAAAAAAAGCCAAAAGAATTTTCTTAAGAATAACCATAGTTGATTTTTTCATAAATTATTTCACCACCTTTGCGCCGACAGAAATGGCATTCCAAACTTCTGGTGGCAACAAAACACTGAAAGCAAATGGTGTAGCGAGTAAGACGTTTGCATTATTCGCTATCCTGCCAACAACCCCTGCGGCGGTTCCATCTAGATTTTTCCCATTCCCTAGATTGTCATACCAAATTGGGCTGTTAAAAGTATCGTGCGTTCCAGCGTAAGCTTCCGCCAGCTTGTCCCAGAATGAACCCTTGTCGTAGTTAAACTTAATACCGAACAAATCCATTTGCCCGTCACCACCTTGATGCCCACCCATCGGACTTCTCCACTCCGGATGCTGCCCCAAGAATTCACTAATAGCTAATGTTTCGCCTTTGTCATTTTTTCCAGGATTAAATATTACTCTCCCTTTATCATCTTCCACGTAACCGCTCGTTGTTAGCGCATCGTCGGGCGCTTTCGTGCACCGACTCTCAGCACACCAATCCGCCAATACAATCCGCCCGCCTGCGATCTTTTCTCCGCTGCCATTCACGCCTACGCTTTTCCCTGTCATATTGCTCATGCAGTCGTCGGTTCCGGCAACACAAATCCCCTTGAACTTCTTCGAATCATCAATCATATTCTGCCGCATTTCATTAGCCGCCCATGAAAGCGTCTCTTTTGTAACGGAGGAGGTTAGGTTCCCACCCGCCGCACCGATAATGATATTCATGGCAATGTTGTAGGTGCCGTTGGGCGCCCATTTCTTCGCTTCGTCGGTTAAGGCAGCCTTTTTGTCCGGGTCGGTCTCGGCTTCGGCTTGTTTCTTGAGCGAGGAGAGTTGTCCACCGGCGTAGTCGGCTGCGGCTTTGGGCGCGAGCTGATTAAACATCTGCGTAATCGCCACCTGCGCATCAATCTCCTTCTGCACCTTCGTCTGATCGAAGATCGGCTTGATCCCCGTCTCCGCATCGCCGGTTCTCGCTGTCGTATTGCCGGCTACGCCCGAGATCGCCGCCAGCGTCGTACTGCTCGCCTTGTCGCCATCCTTGCCGAGACCGGCGCTGGTGCCGCCGGGGGTGAGTGCGCCGGCAGCGGAGAAGCCGGTGCCGACGTTGATGCTCGCCGACTTCGCCGTGTACTCAGCCTTGTTCTGGATATCGCTGATCGTCAGTTCGCCGTCGGTCTGGAAGGCGTTCTTGTTGTCGTTGATGGCTTGCTGCGTACTGGTAATCGCCCCGCCTTTCAGATCGGTATCGCCTTTCACCGCAACCTGGAAGCCGCCGTCACCGGCTTTGATGCCGGATTGCTCGCCGACGCTGGCGAAGTCACTCTTCACCTTGCTGCCGCTGGCGCTGACGCTACCGCTGCTCGCCGCGCCATAGCAGAAGGGCGGAATGCACAGGCTGGCGCTGACGCCGAGGCTTTGTTGTTTGCTGTCGTAGGTACTGGTGTCCTGCAGGCTTTCGATTCTGAGGTTCTTGCCGACATTGGCGATCACCTGTTCGCCCTTGGCGACCGCGCCCCTGAGCGTCGTATCCCCCAAGGGGATTTCCTGCGGGGCATCGCCGCCCGATTCGAGCGTCAGCGTCTTGCCGGCTTCGACCTGGGTATTCGTCCAGTTCAGGTCATTGCCCTTGGCCTTGCCCTGGCCGCCTGAGACGCCGGCCTGAATGGTGAAACCGTTCTGCGTGCCGCCGACCATGAAGCCGATGCCGACGCTGGCGCTGCTGTTCTGGTTGGTGCTCTTCTGATTGTTGGTGTTGGCGGCGGCGAGGAGTTTGATTTCATCCTCGGCGGCGAGGGTGAGGTTTCTCGCGGCGCTGAGTTTGCTGCCTTGAATCGTGATATCGCTTTGTTCGTTGCCGCCGCTGGCTTCGATGCGGATGTCGCGGCCGGCGGTGAGGTTCGACATGGCCGCCGTATCGCTCGATTGCGTGCTCTTGCTGCTGCTCTTTGAACCGCCAAGACTGAGGTTGATGCCGATGCCGCCCATCTTGTCGGCGGCATTGGCGTCACGGGTGCCGGTGACTTCGCTCTGTTCGTTGAGCACCGGGAGCTGGTTGTCCTTGAGCGTGGTGCTGCCATCCGGGTTCTTGATTTCGACGGTCTTGCCCTGTCCGGCGATGACAGCATCGGCGGCATTGTTCGCCGCCAGACCCACGTTGGCGGCAGCGAGCAGCTTCATGCGCCCGTCCTTCGTGTCTTTCGCCGCCGCGCTCATTTGCTGCGCCGTCTGAATCGCGGAGATTATCGGGCTGGTGAAAGCAAGCGTGAAGCCGGATTGTTTGCTCTTCGTTTCGGTGACGGTGCGGCTGGTTTGCCGCGCTTCGAGGATGTCGACGGACTTGGCGGCGATGTCGATGTCGCCTTTGACGGAGATCACATCGCTGCCGACTTGCCGGTAGTTTTCTCCGGCGAGTAAGAGGACGTTGCCGTCGGTGCTGCCCACCGTGCTCTTCGCGGCGAGCGTGGTATCGGTCTTTTGATCAGTGCTCTGCTGCTTGCTGCCGAGGGTGAAGCCGACGCCGCCGGAGCTGAAGATGCCGCTCTGCTTCGTTTTGCTGAAGTGCGTTTCGTTATGTGTTTCGGTGGCCGATTCGATCTTGATGTCGCGGGTGGCGAGCAGCGTCACATCATTGGTCGCCACCACATTACTGCCCTTGATCGCGATATCCTGCCCGGCGATCAGCGTCGTGCTGTCACCGCTGAACGTGCTGGCGATGGCAGTGCTGTCATTCACCGTGTCGCGCGTCGTCGTGGTTTTGCTGGAGAGGAAACCGCTCTTCGTGGTGCGCGAGGCGCGTTCGCTGCTCTGGCTGGCCTCGCCGGCTTCGACCCCGATGTCCCGGCCAGCCGATAGCACGAGCGCGCCTTCGCTGCTGTTCACGCTGGCGGCACGGGCGGTGACATCGCGGTCGGCCTGCAGGCGTACGTTGCCGGTCGCTTCGATTACGCTGCCGGTCTCGTGCGTCTCAGACTGGCGGCGGTAGTTGTGGTTATCGAGCAGCAGGCCGCTGGCCGCCGACTCGCTAACGGTTTCCAGCTTGATGTCGTTGCCGGCAATCAGCGTCGTCCGGCTGGCCGGGCCGGCTGCCGTCGGGGCGGTGTTGAGCAGATGCGCGGCAAGCAGCGTGATATCGCCGCCCGCTTCGAGTTGCAAGGTACCGCCGGGGTTGCTCACCTGCAGGCTGGCCAGCCGCGTGATGGCGGTGCTGCTGGTGCGGGCATTGGCATTGCCGCCGCTGCGCGACTCGGTGACGCTGGCCACGTTCAGATTGCGGCCCGCCGTGGCGAGCAGCGACTCGTCGGCTTCAATGGCACCGCCGATATTGTCCAGATCGGTGTGCGCCGCGAGGCCCACCTGTTGGCCGCTGATGCGGCCGGCGAGGTTTTTGATGTTATCGGCGGAGATCGACACGAGCTGGCGACCGGCGAGGGTGCCCATGTTGGTCAGATCGCCGGTGATGTTCAGATCGAGTGTATTGCCGGCGAGCAGCGCGCCGGTCGAATCGAGATCGCCGGGCTGCAGGCGGGCGTAGATCTGCGGCGCGAGAACCTTTTGTGTGCTGCCGTTGGCCAGCGTGACGTCCTTCTCGACCAGCCAGACCATGTCTGTCGTCAGCTGTGCCATCTGCTCGGCCGACAGCGCGACGCCGGGGATCAGGTTCCATGCTTTGGCGAAGGTGACGCCGGCATCGAGCAGCGCGCGGTACTGCGTCTCTTCATTGCTGTAGCCGACGAGGAAACGCCGCCCGGTAAGCTGGGCCACCTGTTCGTTGATCAGGCGCTGCTCGTAGAAGCCGTCGCCGAGGCGTTTCTGCGTCGTCGCCGGGTTGAGCTTGAGTTGCGCCAGCATGTAGCCGCTGGACAGCCACTGGCGATAGCTGGCAAAGCGCGGGTCGGTCTCGACCAGCGGCTGACCTGCATCGGGGTTGGTGTGGAACAGGCCGCTGGTGGGCAGCGTGCCGGTCGGGCTGACGGTGGCGACGATGGTGCCGGGGCCGCCAGCGGCGCCGGGGATGTCGACGCGGGCGATGCGGCCAATGGTGCTGCCTGCGCCCAGCGCAACGCTGGCGCCGTTGGCGCCGGGTGCACTGTGGCCGACGCTGCCGACGTTCAGGTTGTCGATGCGCGTGGCGGTGCCGGTAACGGCCTCGTTGGACGTCAGTCGGGCGATCGCCAGGTCATAGGTGGCGAGGGTGTAGGGGCCGTCGTTGTAGGCGCTGGATGTGCTGCGGTGGTGCTTGTAGTCGCACCAGAACTCCCACCTACTGCACTCTTTGCGGTAGTAGAGCGTGGTGATGCCGGTTTCGCTACGCAGCGTCTGCCCTTGCCGGGCAATGCCGGTATAGCCGCCCAAGTCGAGGAAGAGGTTGCCGCCAGCGAGGATATCGCTCTTGTCGTTCACGACCGTGCCGGTGAGGGCCATGTTGCCACCGGAGAGAATGCGGCCGGCGCCGCTGTCGTTGCTGATGACGGTATCGGTGACCTGGATCACCGTGTTCTTGGTGAGCTTGTAGTTGCCGCCGCCGCCGTTGTCCCAGAGGACAACGTTCACCGGGGTGCTGCTGGTCACGTTCTCGCGGGTGGCAAAACGGGTGCGTTCGTTGTTAAGTTGAGTACTCGACAGTTGCAGATCGCCCAGCGCTTCGATGGTGGCGCTGGCGTTGTTAATGGTGCCGGCCGTGCCCGTGGCGCGGTTGCTGGCGTCCAGACTGCCGCCGATGGCCATGTCGCCGGCACTGAAGAGGAGGGCGCCTTCGCGGTTGTTGAGGGTGCCCACCGCCAGGTCGAGGCGGCTGCGCGCGGCGATTGTCGGGGCGTCGCTGCCTTCGGCTTCGTTGTTCAGGGTGGTGGCGGCGATGGATAGATGGTTGCCATAGATGCGGCCAGTGCCGAGGTTGTTCAGGGTCACGGCGTCGATGCGCGTGTCGTCGCCGTCGATCAGGCCACGGTTGGTTAGCGTATTCGCATCAGTGGCGGTGAGCTTGAGTTGCGGCGCGAGAATTTCGCCGGTGGCCTGGTTGTCAATGCTGGCGGCGGTCAGC
>CAJAHZ010000220.1 GCA_903939665.1 uncultured Pseudomonadota bacterium
AACAAAGATGAGTTTCTTTTGCCCAAATTGCAGGATGTCGTTGATCACCCAATCGACTGGCTTCTGATATTGCTGCCGCCCCCATGCCGCAGGAGCAACACAAAACTCGCAGTCATGCACACATGAACGAGTGGCCTCGAAGACGGCCTGCGTCAAAAATTGGCCCGAATCAAACATATCGCGACGTGCATAGGGCATATCAGGCCGCGCCAAAGAGAAGTCTGCGGACTGGTGGTAGGAAGGTTTCAAAGCGCCACGCGAAAAATCGCGAAGTAGTTCCGGCCAGCTGTCTTCAGCGTAGCCCACGCATATAGCATCCGCATACAAGGCGGCCTCTTTCGGTATCAGAGTGACATGTGGCCCACCGAGGATCACAGTCTTGCCTTCAGCGCGGAAACGTGTGGCCAGTTCATAGGCCCGAGAAGCTGTTCCCGTAATAACCGTGAGACCCACAAGATCGGCGTCAATGTTCTCGGGGATGGGCTGCACGCCTTCATCGTACACCGCAATGTGGGCGTTCAATTCCGGTGGCACTAGTGCAGCCAACGTGGTCAAGGTCAGCGGCTGATAGCGCAACGATTTTTTGAAAATGCCGCCACGTGCCCTATAAAGCGGCCCTTTGGGGGAAATAAGCGCTATCTTCATGACATGCTTTCATCTAACAAAGGGAGCCAAAATGCTTCGGTGCGCAGGGCAACGGGCTTTATATCACCTAAGCGCGTCCCTCGCTCAAGCATGACTCGTTCAATCACAGAAAACGGCCGCATGCATTTCAGTACACGAAGCGGCGCGAGTTGCCCCAGCTTACGGGCGTAGGCGTACTGAGGATTAGCACAGAGACTATTTTCGAGTGCGGTCAATTGAGCATTGCTCGGCGTTTGTTCGCAAACAACTGAGTAGCCTGGACGCACGACGTCGGGCACTAGCATCGCAAAGCCCGGAATGTTTCCAAGGCATTTGCCTACGAAGGTTTCGGTCAGTTTTTCACCGACCAAATCGCTGCTGAGTGAATCACGACCAACAAATTCCAGTATGGCCTTTCCAGAATCGTTACGCCCCTCAAATCGCACGCGATCGCCGGTTCTATACCGATAGAGACCGCTGGCGGTGGTAACGACTACTTCATATTCTGATCCTTGATCGAGTTCGTCTTCGAGTCGAAGGTCATTGCCATGGGCAAATTCAGTGAAACCGTGCGCGGCAAGGACTGGCTTGTCGCCATCGTCCGGGATAGTGACTATCGCTTCTGTCGACAACAAGCCCTTTGGCTGAATAGCTGCGTGTGGCAGCAGTTGCTTGAGTTGGTCAGCATATCGATGGGCTGAACCCGATGCCCAACAGCTGATCACCTTCAGTCGAGGCCAGCATAGCTGGGCGTCTGGAATATCTTCCAGTAGACGCAGCAGAAAAGTAGGACTCCAAACCGAGATCAATTCAAGGCCTCTTGCTGCCTTCAAGTGTGTGACCGTTTGTTGCCGCCACGAGGCTATGTCCTGGACATTTCCAACCGAGAGCGGCACCGCAGTCTGGCTTGCCAATACGGGGCCAGCGCGCTCTCCAAGGTAGGCGGCGTCAGACAGACCGACCGGGGTCGCCCCCACAAACTCAGGCTCTCGAGTCGCTGGGCTGATGGAAAAATACGCTTGGCCTGTAATGTTGTAGTTCTTCGTAGTTCGAGCAAGCCACGGCACAATACCTCGCTGAAAATCCTGCAATCCCTCTCGAGAATACGGTATCAATTTTGGACCGCCCGCGCTACCGCCCGTGCGCTCGTAGGCGACCGGCCGGCCACTAAAAAGCACATCGTTTTCACCTGCTTGCAGACGCGCCAGATACGAGGATAAATCCTCATAACTACAGGGAGGAACACGACTGCGAAATGCCTGCAGTGTATCTGGGCTGCCAAACTGTTTTAGATAGGCAGTATTGGCGTTTCGCGCTAGCGTGTGATGCAGCCATTCGACTTGGGTCGGCTCAGCCGAAGCGTCTTCGAGTGCCCGCCATGGGTTGTCAATCATCAGCAAACACGCTCTTCGGCTCGCTGAAAAATTCTTCCCGCCAAAGGCTTCATGTTGAAGAGTTCAAGCTCGCAAATGCAAACCAGTTCGTGACCGATGCGATAGCCAGGGTTTTTCAGGAAAAAGAACTGCGTCGCAGCTTTGCTCATTTCCTCAGGCGAAGCATCGGCAATCCCTGCCTTTAGATGGCCGCGAGACGCCGCGAATTTGACGACACCATTTTCCGAGTCATAGTCATTTCCAAACTTGGCGCCAGCCAATTGGTCGGCCAATGCTTTCAGATCTTCTCGCGACGATGCCCAGTGCGGGAAGAATGACTTTCCAAAGACGGAGAGGTATTTGAAGG
>CAJAHZ010000221.1 GCA_903939665.1 uncultured Pseudomonadota bacterium
GCTCGTCATTCAGTGCCTCTTCGACAGCGTCCGGATCAGCGAGTCGCTCTGACGGTTCCATCAGTACCAGCCAGAGCAGTTTTTCAAACTCAACCGAGAAGCGCTCAACGATGCGTTCGGGGTCGTCGACCATGTTCTTGTCTGTGATCAGTCCGAACTGCACCTTGCCATCGTAGGAGAGAATCGATACGCCCATGCCGACGTCGCCGGATTGCGGCACCCAGACCATCTGCTGCTTGAGTGTGGCGCCAGCGAAAAAGCGGGCTTGCTGTGGTCCGGGAACATTGGTCATGACCGCTGTGGCTTTGCCGGCCAGCAGGTCAAGCACCTGGTCCTGTATGAACTTGGGGGCCATGCCTACGGCACCGAGGATGGTAAAGGTGAGCATCGCCTGATACGAGTCCTTGAGCGCTTCCATCCGGGCGCGCGTTTCGTAAACGCGAGCCAGCGGATTCTCGATGCCGACCGGCAGCTCAAGGGCAACCAGGCCGAAACGGTTGCCAAGGTCGTCAATGTCGCCGGGCGCACGCAGATTGACTGGCACTAGCGCGCGAATCTCGGTGTTTTCAACCGGATCGCCTGTTTCCTGCAGATAGCGGCGCAGGGCACCGGCTACCGAGGAGAGCAGCAGGTCGTTAACCGAGCAGCCGAGCACTTTGCCCACGGCTTTGACGTCGCCCAGTGAAATCGGCTCGGACCAGGCAACGCGTTTGACCGTGCCGGGCTTGCCCTTGAATCTTGTTTTTGTGTCGTTGGGCATCAGCGCGAGCTTGCCGATTTCCTTGGCGATTGCGCCGGCGATGCGGGCGTAGTCAAGCGCCTTGGCGGGATCGTCGCGAAGGTCGAGGTATTTTTCCCATAGCTTGCCGCCAATGCGGATCGATGTCTGTGTTGCGTCTGTCATCGGCTCGTAGATCCAGCGCCAGAAGTGGTCGCTGTCGTTGGTGCTTGCCTTCTCTTCGGTGCTGGCCGCACCCCTCGTCCAGGGTGCCAGGCCGCCGTCTTCCGGCGCATCGGCGTATTCGTCGGTCAGCGAGTTGAGGACGCCGATCAGTGCGATGCCATCAGCAATCGCGTGATGGATGCGGGCAACCAGCGCTGAGTAGCCTTCGCCGGTTTCGACGAGGTGGAATTCCCAGCGTGGTCGAGAGATGTTGAGTGGTTCGCTGGCCATTTCGGCAACGAATTTCTGAAGCTCGTGTTTATCACCGGGGGCGGGAAGAATTGAGTGACGGACGTGTGCGTCGATGTCGAAATTGCTGTCGTCAATCCACCATGCGCTATTCCCTTCCTGCGCGGCGATCTGGCGGAAGCGGCGGTAGCGCAGCATGCGATGGGCAACCGTGCGCTTCAGGCGTTCGTAATCCATGCGGCCATCAAAGATCATGACGCCGAGAATCTGCATCAGATTTTCGGGCCGATCCATGCGCAGCCAGGCCGTGTCGACGTTGGAGATACGTTCGCGCGAAGTCATCGCGGGTGCTCCGGAAAATGGTGAGCCCATATAATAGCAAGCTCGATCAGAACGTCATCATTCGGAGAAAAAACGTGAGTGATTTGAAAGCCCGCTTTGAAGCCGCCGTCGCCAATTCAAAAACGCTGAGCGAACGCCCAGACAATGCTACCTTGCTGAAGCTTTATGCGCTCTACAAGCAGGCGGTCGATGGCGATGTCGAGGGCAAGCGCCCCGGTTTTACCGATATGGTCGGCCGCGCAAAATACGATGCCTGGGCAGCCGTGAAGGGAACGGCGAGCGATGAGGCGATGAGTCAGTACGTCGCGTTGATTGAGGCGCTGAAGGCGGTTTGAGAGGCTGTAGCAAAAAACAAAAACTTACCGCAGTGGCCCAAGGCCAGGCTTCAGGCCGCGAAGTTCTCGTCAAAAAACTTGTGAACTTCGCGCTCGATGGCCGGCTTGAGTGCCGAGAGCAGAAAACCGAGTTGAATTCTCAGGGCGACTTCTTCGCCGTCCAGC
>CAJAHZ010000222.1 GCA_903939665.1 uncultured Pseudomonadota bacterium
TTGACCCAGCCGTGCTGACTATTCCACCACAGGTTGTAGATGGGTGCTGGCAAGGCGGCAACGAACAAAAGTGCAAACGAGATGTAACGACCGGCGTCTCGCCGGATGAAAAGTACGTGCACCAGATAGGAGATCCCGAGCAAGGCGGCAAAATATTTGCCGAGAAAGGCCAAGCCGAGCAGTGCTCCGGCCAGTGCATGCCACGCCAACGCCCGGCGTGACGGGGGCGCACTGCGCAAGCCTGCCACGTAAGCCAGCACGGAAAGCATGGAAAATAGAATGACCGGCGTATCGGTGGTAATCAGCACGTTCCACACATTGACTGGCTGCAGCAATATGAGTATTGCCGCAAAGCGAGCGCGCTCGGCACCGTGTGGCCGCACCAGCCACCAGCCGCCCATAGCCAGCAGCAGTGGCAAGAGCAGCGCCGGGAGACGCAAGAACCATGCGGAATGCGAAATACTGAGCAACCCGCTGAGCCACCACCCCACCATTGGTGGATGGTCGTAATATCCGCCGGCCGGATGCTCGCCCCAGAATACGAAATAAGCCTCGTCGCCAGTCATCGGCAAAACGACGGAAAACCACAGTCGAAAGGCAACAAGAGCCAGTAACCACAGCCAGGACTGACGAAACAGGGAATGGTTAAGCACTTTTAGCGCGCAAAAACCGCTGGCATGGCGTTCGGGGGAGGCCGCACTGAAACTTCATTTTTCTCTTTCTGGATTTCCCCGCCATCCAGATCATTGATCCGCACAGGGGCCCTGCAACGCCAAAACGCCGCTGCGTCCAGGCAACTCGCCCATAATGACATGATGCTTGGGCAAGGCGGTCGCATCAAGCGAGTCAAACAGATCACGGCACGTTGTCAAACGATATCCTTGCTGACGCCAGCCGGAAAGAAGCCCTTCGAAGGTGTCTGCAAGCCGCATTCCTTCCAACTCGGCATGCAAGGTATAGACGTGAGAAGTCGCTTGTCCGGCGGTGCGCTCAAGCAGATATTGGCCCACATTTTCCGCGCTCAAGCCATCCAGACCGATCAACTCGTCCAGGGTGGGCAATGTGGTTGGCAACTGGGGGACACCAAGCACCGCGCCATCTTCGTCGACCGGTTGGAATGGATGCGTTCCGCGCACATCCGACGCGTAGTCAAAACCCAGTTCTCGCTCGAAAGCATAGGCCGCAAGATTCATCTGCCAACCAGCGGCGCCGTGCGTCAAGGCAGGAACGCCAAAGATCTCTTTAAAACGCGTAGCCGCCCGTTGCATCTCGCGCTGCGTCCAGGAGGGGCTTTGCCCGGCCACATAATCCTGCCAGCGAATGTGGTCCCAACAGTGAACGCCAACTTCATGACTGGCATCCCTGACCGATCGCATCAAGCTGCCTTCACGGCGGCCAATGTCTGGCCCGGGGAGCAACGTGCCATACATCAGAGTGCGCAGACCATAGTGCTCGACCACCGAGGTGCGCGAAACCTTCTGTAAAAAACCTTTGCGGAACACGCGCCTGATCGCCCGCCCCGTATGGTCTGGCCCAAGGCTGAACAGGAAAGTGGCTTTTGCCTCGTAGCGCTGCAAGAGGTCCAGCAGACGCGGAACACCCTCTCGGGTGCCGCGCCATGTGTCGACGTCAATCTTGAGTGCAAGCAGCTTTTCAGCCACTTAATTCACCAGGTCCTCGGCATCCGAAACCTGATTGCGGTAATAGTCAAAGACGCCCTTGAGCGCATCGGACATGTTCACGACCGGCGCCCAATCGAGATCACGCTGGGTGTTGGCAATTTTCGGGACGCGATTCTGCACGTCCTGATAGCCCTTGCCGTAGTACTCGCCCGAGGTGGTTTCCACGACCTTTACTTTGGCCAGATTCTCGGCGTATTCGGGATACTGTTTGGCCAGATCCAGCATCATGGTGGCCAGTTCCCGCACCGAGTAATTGTTCTTCGGGTTGCCGATATTGTAGATCTGGCTGCTCGCGACACCGTTCTTGTTCTCGATGATCTTCATCAGCGCGCTGATCCCGTCATCAACATAGGTAAACGCGCGTTTCTGCTGCCCGCCATCGACCAGCTTGATGGTTTCGCCGCGCACGATATGGCCGAAGAATTGTGTGATAACGCGGCTGGAGCCTTCCTTGGTCGTGTGGATCGAATCCAGCCCACCGCCAATCCAGTTGAACGGACGGAACAGGGTGTAATTCAGCCCCTCCTGCTGACCGTAGGCGGCGATCACGCGATCGAGCAATTGCTTTGAGCAGGCATAGATCCAGCGCTGCTTGTTGATCGGGCCGTAGATCAGTTCGGAGTTCTCCGGATCGAATTCAGCATCCTTGCACATGCCGTACACCTCGGAGGTGGACGGGAAAACCACGTGTTTTTTGTACTTCACGCACCACTTGATGATCGGCAGGTTGGCCTCGAAATCGAGTTGAAAAACGCTCAGCGGCGATTGCACATAGGTCGCCGGCGTCGCAATCGCAACCAGCGGCAAGACAACATCGCACTTCTTGACGTGATATTCGATCCACTCCTGGTTGATCATGATGTCACCTTCGAAGAAGTGGAAACGCGGGTTGTCCGCAAATTCACCCAACCGGTCGGCAAACATGTCCATACCAAAAACGTCCCAGTCGGTCGTTTCCAGAATACGTTTGGTCAAATGATGGCCAATGAAACCATTCACGCCGAGAATCAGGACTTTTTTCATGAGTGTCATCCAGTAAAAAATATCAATCAGATCGATTGGGGAACCGGCAGATACAGGCCATCAAGCCGCTGTCCCGCGTCAATAGCATTCAATGGGGCGCCAGATAATTCGGCGTCCAGCACCTGCAGGACGCCGCCGCCTGCAGGATATATTTCGATGCGACCATCGCGCCATTGAAGCCTGCCGCTGGCAGCCGTCACGCTGGCGTCATCCATCACCCGGGTGCGCCACAAAACCAGCCGGCCTTCCGGAAAATCGCTGAAGGCCCCGGGATAAGGCCGAGTAACGGCACGCACCAGATTATGAATCTGGTGGGCATTCTGCTGCCAGTCGATGCGTCCATCTTCCGCCCGACGACCGCCAAAATAAGCTCCCTGCGACAAATCCTGAAGTCGATGCGCCGCCGTACCGGCAATCAGTTTCGGCAAGCTTCGGTACAGGCACAATTCAGCAGCAACCGTCACTTTCTCAAACACCTCCTGCGCCGTGTCATTCGGCAGGATGGGGACGGCAAACTGGTCAACGATCGGGCCATCATCTGGCTTGACAGTCATCTGGTGAAGCGTGGCACCGGTTTCCCGCTCGCCGCGCAACACCGCCCAGTTTACCGGAACACGACCGCGATAGTGCGGCAATAGAGAACCATGCATGTTGTAGGCGCCACGCTGCGCGGATTGCAGCAGGGGCGCTTTCAGCATATGGCGGTAATAAAAGCTGAACAGGAAATCGGCGCCAAAGGCTGCCACCTGATTCTCAATCGCAGGCGTATTCGGGTTGGCAGGCGTAATGCAGGGGATGCCGTTTTCGAGACAAAGCTGGCGTACCGAACCGAACCATATCTGCTCATCCGGGTTGTCCTCGTGCGTCACGACCAGTCGCACATCGACGCCACATGCTAGCAATACTCTCAAACAGCGAACGCCTACGTTGTGATAGGCGAATACAATCGCGCTGCTCACGCCTGTTCTTCCTCTTTTTGCAAAATCGCCGAAATCAGATAACGGGGGCGGTCACGCACTTCATGGTAAATCCGCCCGATGTATTCACCGAGTATCCCGATCCCGAACAGCGCAATGCCGAGCAGGAAAAAGGCAATCGCAAACAGCGTGAATACCCCGCCCTCCTCCGGCCCGAGAATCAGGCGGCGTGCCATCAAATACGCCACCAGCAGGCCCGACCCCATTGAAACCAGCATGCCCAGCATCGAGAACAACTGCAGCGGCACAATCGAAAAACCGGTCATCAGGTCGAAATTGAGCCGAATCAGGCTGTACAGCGAGTATTTCGACTCACCGGCAAAGCGCTCTTCATGACCAATAACTACCTCGGTCGGATTCTGCGCGAACGAATACGCGAGCGCCGGGATGAAGGTGTTCATCTCATTGCATTGATTGATCGTGTCAATGATACGGCGGCTGTAGGCACGCATCATGCAGCCCTGATCAGTCATGTGAATATGGGTAATGCGCTCGCGCAAACCGTTCATCGCCCGGCTCGCGACATGGCGCCACCAGCTGTCATTGCGTTTGCGCCGGATTGACCCGACATAGTCATGCCCCTTGTCGATCTCGGCCAGCAGCAAAGTGATGTCTTCAGGCGGATTTTGCAAATCCGCATCAAGGGTAATGACGCACTCGCCGCGCGCATGGGCAAACCCGGCCAGAATGGCGCGATGCTGACCAAAGTTGCCGTTGAACAAAATGACCCGGGTCACCTCCGGACGCAAATGATATTGCGCCGATAGAATGGCGGCCGATTTATCACGGCTGCCATCATTGATGAAAATAATTTCATAGGTCTGCCCCAAGGCATCGAGGGACTTGTAAAGCCGGGCAAACAAGGCCTCCAGCGTGGCCTCCTCGTTATAAACCGGAATAACAACCGTCAGCTTCGGCGTGCTCATGCGGCAGCCTCTGGTTTCATCAGGATATCCAGCACCCTGGCCAGAGACGAGGCCACGCGCTCGATATCGGCATCAAGCATGGCTGGGAAGAGCGGCAAGGTCAGAATTCGAGCAGCCACCGATTCCGTATGCGGCAGTTGCGCCACAGACAGCCCCAGGCCGCGATAGAGCGATGTCAGGTGAATTGCCGGGTAATGCACGCCAAGCGTAATACCCGATTCGCGCATCAGGCGGATGACCTCACCGCGCTGTTCGGATAATCGCTCAGGTAAAAGCACCTGGAACATATGCCAGTTGCTGTGTTCGAAATCGGCTGGCGGCAGACCAAGGGGCAGACCGGTTAAAGCGACAAAATACCGGCGAGCCAGTTCACGTCGGCGCAGGTTGAACTGATCGAGCCGCTTGAGTTGCCCTAGACCAATTGCAGCCGCAATATCGGTCAGGTTCGCTTTCCCCCCAAGCAGGTCACAGTCGTAAGTGCCATCAGGGCTGCGAGTAACGCCCTGCAGACGCAACTTTTCGAACTGGCGGGCTTCCTGCTCGGAATTCATCACCAAACAGCCCCCTTCGCCCGTCGTCATGTTCTTGTTGGGGTGAAAGCTGAATGCAACGAGATCGCCAAAACTGCCCAACTCCTGTCCATGCCAGCGGGCGCCTTGCGATTGAGCCGCATCCTCGATCACACGCAGCCCGCGCTGACCAGCCAGCGCATAGAGCCGATCACGATCAACCGGAAAACCCGCCAGATCAACCGGAACAATGGCCCGGGTGCGCTCATTAATTGCGGCAGCCACTTGATCAAGGTCGATCAGGCGGGTTACAGGGTCAATATCGACAAAAACGGGCGTGGCACCAACCGCCAAAATCACATTGGCTGTCGCCACCCAACTGAGCGACGTCGTAATCACTTCGTCTCCCGCCTGAACCCCGGCGATCCGCAATGCAAACTCAAGCGCAGCGGTCGCCGAACTGGCCAAGCGAACGGGACGCCCAGCGGCTCTCAGCGACAAGGCTGCTTCCAGTTCGCGGCACCTTGGTCCGGTCGTCAACCAGCCGGAACGAAGAACATCGGCCACCGCAGCGATCGTCTCTTCATCGATCTCTGGCCGGGTAAACGGTAACAAATCCATCAGTTCAGCTTCTCGCAA
>CAJAHZ010000223.1 GCA_903939665.1 uncultured Pseudomonadota bacterium
AGGCCGATCTCGCGGGCGATGGCCAGCGCTGTATGCGGGTGGTCGCCGGTAACCATGATCACCTTGACCCCAGCCGAGTGGCAGCGCGCAATCGCCGCCGGCACTTCGTGGCGCGGCGGGTCTTCCAGCCCGACCATTCCACACAGGATCAAGGCTTGCTCAGTCGCCACCTGATCGTCCGGCAAGGGCTTCCAGGCCAGCGTCAGGACGCGCAGCCCCTGCCCCGCCATCTCCTCCTGCGCGGCAAGCAGCGCAGCACGCAGCGCGGCGTCAAGCGGCACCGCCTCACCGCCGAGCAGCATGCGGGAGCACAACGGCAGCACCACCTCCGGCGCGCCCTTGCAGTACAAGGCACGCCCGGCGCCTTCACCGACGATTACCGACATGCGCCGCCGCTCGGCGTCAAAGGCAATCTCGGACGACCACATGCGTCGACCTTCGGCCAGCTTGCCGCGTGCCGCGACCTCCCACAGGGCGCTTTCCATCGGGTCGCCCTGCGGCTTGCCGTCAGCAAAGCGCAGGGTGTGGCAGGTGCCGGCAACGCGCAGCAGGGCTTCGGGCAGGTGCGCATACGGATCGCGGAAATCGCCTTCGGCAAAGATCCGCTTCACGCTCATGCGGTTCTGCGTCAGCGTGCCGGTCTTGTCGGTGCAGATCACCGTCGTGCTGCCCAGCGTCTCGACTGCCGGCAGATGCCGCACCAGCGCGTTGCGCCGCGCCATGCGCTGCGTGGCCATGGCCAGCGACAAGGTAACCGTTGGCAGCAGCCCCTCCGGAACATTGGCGACGATAATGCCGATGGCAAACAGCAGATTGCTCCAGAACGGCAGACCGATAGCCTGGCCGATGAAGAAAAAAATAACCCCCAGCCCGCTCGCCAGCAAGGCGACCAGGTGTGACAGGCGGGCGATTTCACGCTGCAGCGGCGAGGTCGTCGCGCCGATGCTCTGCGTCAGATGGGCAATCCGGCCGAACTCCGAACGCATGCCGGTAGCAAAAACCACGGCGCGGCACTGCCCGGCCACCACCAGCGTGCCGGCCAGCAACAGGTTGCGCGCGCCCAGCGGCGAGGCGTTCTGGTCAGGCGCCGCATTGCGCGCCTTGGGCAAAGACTCGCCGGTAACGGTCGACAGATTGACCCGCAAGTCGAAGGCTTCGATCAGCCGGCAATCGGCCGGCACCTTGTCGCCTTCGGCGAGCAGCAGCACATCGCCGGGAACGAGCAGTTCAGCGGGCAACGTCTGCAACTTGCCGTCGCGCAGCACGCTGACCTGCTGCGGCAGTAACTTGCGCAAGGCATCCAGCGCCTGCTCAGCGCGATAGGTTTGCCAGAAGGAGAAGACACCGTTGATCAGGATCACGCCAACGATGGCGATGGCCAGCTGGAACATGCCCTGCCCCGGCTCGCGGCTCTCGGCAAAAAACGCGAGAGCGGCGGCGACCCACAGGATCAGCGCAAAAAAATGCGTAAACTCGCGCCCGAAGGTCAGCCACAGCGCTTCGCGCGCCACGGCCTCAACGCGGTTGAAACCGAACTCGCCCTGCCGATGCGCGGCTTCGCCGGAAGTCAGCCCGGTAACGCGGGATTTGAGGCTGGCAAGCGCGTCGCCAACCGGCAGTTGCGCGAGCGTCATGGCCGCTTACGGCTGTTTGTTCTGCATCCAGCGCACGGCGCGTGTCGCCGGCTCCGGCTGCAGCGTAACGTGGGTAATGCCTTGGTCGGCGAGCAGGTGGCGCGCTGCGGCGAGAACCTCCGGCCACGCTTCCAGCGAGTCGACCAGCACATGTGCCGACAGCGCAATGCGCGTGGACGACAGCGTCCAGATATGCAGATCATGCACCGAGAGCACGCCGGGAACCGCCGCCAGCGCTTGCCCGATCTGCGCCGACGACAAATGCGCGGGCACGCCCTCCATCAGGGCCTGCAGCACCTCGCGCAAGAGGCGCAGGCTGGAGCCGAGCATCAATGCGCAGATCAGCAGCGAGAGCAACGGATCGATCGTTGTCCAGCCGGTCCACATCACCACCGCACCAGCCACCAGCGCGGCAACCGAACCGAGCAGGTCACCCAGAACGTGCAGCAGCGCCCCCCGCGTATTCATCGTCTGCTCGCCGTGCATGAGCAGCCACGCAACGCCGATGTTAATGCACAGGCCGAGCGCCGCAACCAGCGTCACCGCCTCGCCATTGATCGCCGCCGGCTCAAGGAAACGGCGCACGGCAGCGACCGAGATGCCAACCACGACGAGCACCATGAACAGCACATTGGCCAGTGCCGCGAGTGTTTCGACGCGACCATAGCCATAGGTGTGGCGCTGCGAAGGCGGACGTCGGGCAAGCCACGCGGCAAATGCGGCGAGACCGAGCGAGGCGCTGTCGGTAACCATGTGGCCGGCATCGCCGAGCAAGGCCAGCGAACCGGCCCACCAGCCAGTCAGCGCCTCGACAATGGCAAAGCCCAGCGTCAGCAGCAGGGCCCAGACCAGACGCGGGCCGGCGTCGGCGTGATGGTGCGGCTCGCCCCCCTGTTCGTGATGATGGTGGTGCTCGCCCATGATCACCTGACTGGTAGCCTGGCCGCGCTGCCGCCAGGCCGCCGGGCAAATTCGTCGAAATCATCAACAGGCAAGGGGCGGCTGAAGAAATAGCCCTGGTAGGCATGGCAGCCCGAACTGAAAAGAAAATCGCGCTGCGCTTCGGTTTCAACGCCTTCAGCAATCACGCTGAGGCCCAGGCTGTGGGCCAGCGCCACGACGGTTCTGGCAATCGCAGCGTCATTCGGGTCGGTCAACACATCGCGCACAAAAGACCCGTCGATCTTCAACTGCTCAAGCGGCAAGCGTTTCAAATACGAGAGGGAGGAATAGCCCGTGCCAAAGTCATCCAGCGAGAAGCCGATACCTCTCGCTTTCAAGGCGCTCATTTTGGCAATGATGTCTTCGACATCGTCGATCAGCAGACTCTCGGTCAGCTCCAGCTTGAGTCGTCGCGGATTGGCGCCGGTGCGATCGAGAACCGCCAGCACTTGTGCGACAAAATCCGGATGATGCAACTGACGGGCGCTGACATTGACCGCCACGGCGAGATGGGCGGTCTCCGGTCGTGCCGCCCAGGTCACCATCTGGAGGCAGGCGGTCTCCAGAACCCAGTTCCCCAACGACAGGATCAAGCCCGTCTCCTCAGCCACCGGGATAAACTCGATGGGGGAGATCAGGCCGCGCTGCGGATGCCGCCAGCGCAGTAGCGCCTCGGCCCCGGTCAGACGGCCCTCGCCGTCAACCTGGGCTTGATAGCAGAGGTGGAACTGCTGCTGCAAAATCGCCTCACGCAACCCCGCTTCCAGCACCACACGCGCCGTGACCACGGCCTGCATCTCCGGGTCAAA
>CAJAHZ010000224.1 GCA_903939665.1 uncultured Pseudomonadota bacterium
AAGGAAAGCGGGTTGTCGGGTGATTCTGCCCATTGGCCGCTCGCGTACTTCCGCAACGAGCGGTGTCGGGTCGTTGGGAAAAAGTTTGGCCGTGGCGTGCACACTGCCATCGCTGTGCGTACAAAGGCTGGATAACAAGGCCAGCGAGAAACGCGAATGACCGGGCAACTGGATGGCAAGCAGGCATTTGTTGTTCAGTCGTGCCTTGCCCTTGCCCGCTGGTCGGCTGAGTCTGAGTTCCGAACTGTCTTGCTCGATGAACAGCCAATCTTCCGGCTTGACCGCGTTTTTGTCTTCCACTTCGTGCGATACATGGCCAAAAATGGCGATTTGATCCTGCGCGTGCCGGTTCATCGAAGTCGGCTCTTCGGGCCCTTTCAGGCTTTTTCCGCCGAGTTGGCGGTGAATGGCCTCCAGCCCCACCGCGACTTTTGCTTCTGCTGCGCCGGGCGGGAGGTCGCCAATGATCGGCAAGGGGTGCTTCAGATTTTCCGTGAGCGTCTTGAGGAGCGCCATGCTCGACTCGCTGGAAATGCCGCTGCCCAGTTTCAGGCTTTCCGGGGACTCCCCAGCCTCCAGCAGTTCGAGGCGCTTGCGCATCTTGCGCAAAACGCCGCTGGTCGACAGCCAGCGCGCGAAACCCGGTGTTCCGCCGGCGCCAAACGTTGGCGAGTCCAGCGATAAATCGATCGCTATGCTGTGTGAGCGCGGATAGTCCTCGGGGGCTGCGAGGATTTCAGCTTGTTCGCGCCAGCGCGCAAACCAGCGTACGGCAGCGGAAAATTGGGTGCGCGAAAGTTCGAAAGGGCGTGCCAAGTGCAACAGGAGGGCCATCGCGTATTGACCAGTGATCGTTGATTCACTGGTCTCGCCGAGCAAACGGTCAGCAACGGGCAGTTGCGCCACTGCAAGCTGTTCAGCGGAGGCGAGAACGGAATGCAGATAGCGCCAGAATTCCGGTTCGACATCGAGCACGCCGAGGTAGCAGGTCATTTGCTCCATGCGCAGGCAAACGATCGCCCGGTGCGCAATTTTGGCTTTTAACTCGGCAACGCCCGGATCGTCATCAAGGCACCCACGCAGGCAGTGCAAATAGCCGATCAGGCAGGCACGCCACAAACGGCGGGAAGTATCCAGTGCGACTTGCTCTGTGGACCATAGTGGCACCGGGCGATTCTCGAAGCGGCGACGACATTCGCTATCGACGGTAAAGAGTGTCTTGCGTAGCGCCTCAAGTGTTTTGAAGCGTTCCCGTGGCGCCATCCGATAGGTGTTGAGCGCCTGAAGCTGCCGGGTCAGTTCGGCTTGCATCCCGGCGACGTTGGCCTGGGGCTGCTCGGCGAGCCATGACGTCGCACTGGCTGAATCAGCGAATGCGGCCTTCTTTTCGGCTTGTGTTATCGGCAAGGAAAACCAGGTCATCGAATATCTCTCCTCTAATGGTGTGCATCAGCCGGTCTTTGCCGGCTTGTCAGCAATTGCTTTTCAGGCCAGCCTGGCAAATGCTTCGATCACTTCTTTCGGCGCCTGTACCAGCTCGATCAGGACGCCTTCGCCAGCAATCGGAAATTCGTCGTTGGCTTTCGGGTGCAGAAAGGTGATGTCGAATCCGGCGGCGCCTTTGCGAATACCGCCTGGGGCAAAGCGTACGCCTTTTTCGGTCAGCCATTCAACGGCTTTGGGCAGGTCGTCAATCCATAGGCCGATGTGGTTGAGCGGTGTTGTATGTACCGCCGGCTTTTTCTCCGGATCAATCGGTTGCATCAGGTCGACTTCGACCTTGAACGGGCCTTTGCCCATGGCCGTGATGTCCTCGTCAACATTCTCGCGTTCGCTGACAAAGTTGCCGGTAATCTCCAGGCCGAGCATATCGACCCATAGTTGGCGCAGCTTCATCTTGTCGGGGCCGCCGATGGCGATTTGCTGGATGCCAAGCACTTTGAAAGGACGTAGGTTCATGTTGTTTTCCTCGTATAAGGCGCATGATTGTACATAGTTGTTCCGCTGAGCAGTGACGTTTGCAGCCTTGTTGTCTTGAATGAGCAGCGGTTGTTTCGATTTTCGTGCCGGGTTGAAGAGCGCTGCTTCCGGTCTCGATCACATCAAGCTTATAACAATAATCGACACCCTCGCAGCGCGTCGTGTCTTATGTTTTGTTTTCCTGTCGGTAGGCCCATATGGCCAAGGCGATGCCTGCCAGGATCATCGGGAGCGACAGCCATTGCCCCATGCTGATGACTTGCGAGAGGCCGAAAATGCCATCATCCGGCGTGCGGAAAAACTCGGCGATAAAGCGGAAGCCGCCGTAACCGATGAGGAATACGCCGGAGGTCGCGCCGCGTGGACGTGCGCTGCGCGAATAGAGCCACAGGATGACAAATAGCGCGATTCCTTCGAGCCCCGCCTGATAAAGCTGCGACGGGTGACGCGGCAGATTGTCGACCTGTGGAAAAATCATCGCCCACGGCAAGGCGGGGTCGGCGATACGACCCCATAACTCGCCGTTGATGAAATTGCCGATTCGGCCGAAGGCCAGACCGAGTGGCACCAGCGGGGCGATAAAATCCGTGATGTCCAGCCAGGTGCGTTGTGTCTTGCGTGCGTATAGCCCCATGGCGACCAGCACGCCAAGGAAGCCGCCGTGAAAGGACATACCGCCCTTCCAAACCGCAAGGATGTCGAGCGGATGCGAAAAATAGTAGGCCGGCTCGTAGAAGACGACCTGCCCGAGGCGACCGCCGGCAATCACGCCGAGCATGCCGTAGAACAACAGGTCATCGAGTTGTGGCACGCTCCAGCCGGCTTTCGACAGTTGCGGGTGCGAAACAATGCGCTGGCGACCGAGCCACCAGAATTGCAGAAATGCCGCCAGATACATCAGCCCGTACCAGCGGACGGCGAGCGGGCCAAGTGCAATGGCGACGGGGTCGAACTGGGGATGAATCAACATGACGATCTCAATGGGCAAGAATACAAAGTCAGCATGACGCGATCAGCGGCGGAGCAACGGTCGCTAGCATCACTGCTAAGCATCGTGCGCGTTTAGCGAGCGCAGCAAGGTTGTAAACAGCGTGCCGGGGGTAAACGGCTTGATCAGGAAGTCATTCATCCCTGCCGCAAAGCAGCGCGCCTTGTCCTCGGCAAAGACATTGGCTGTCACGGCGATGATCGGTGTTTTCCGGCAGTCGAGCATCTCGCGTATTTTTCGCGTCGCATCAAGTCCGTTCATTCTCGGCATCTGCATGTCCATCAGAATGGCCGCGTAAGCGGTCTGCCGCGCCAGCGCAACGGCCTCTTCGCCATCCTTTGCCGTATCCACGATCAGTCCGGCCGACTCGAGCAGCATCTGGGCCACTTCCCGGTTGAACGGCTCGTCGTCGACGGCCAGAATTCGGCTGCCGCAATGGCGGTGGCGGATAATGGATTCGGCATTGATATTTTCTTCCGGCTTGGTCACGACTGACTCCGCGCCCTTCTTCAGGCGTGCCGTGAACCAGAAGGTGCTGCCGACCCCCAGCGTGCTTTCGACACCCGCTGCGCCCGCCATCAGCCCGGCCAGGCGTCGTGCAATCGCCAGTCCGAGGCCGGTGCCGCCATATTTCCGCGTCATCGAATTGTCGGCTTGCTCGAAGGCGCTGAACAGTCGGGGCAGGGCCTCGGGCGCTATGCCAATGCCCGTATCCTCTACCTCCAAGCGCAGCAGTACCGACTCGGCAGTCTCCTCCTGCTTGAGGGCGCGCAGTATGACCGAACCCGTTTCGGTG
>CAJAHZ010000225.1 GCA_903939665.1 uncultured Pseudomonadota bacterium
ATCATCGTCGTGGACGTTGCGCTTGGCGATGAAGGTCATCGCACCGAGCACGGCAAACGGCATGATCAAGCCACCGTAGAGCGCATGCTGGATGTTTTCAGAATGCGCTGCTGCCGCCTCAGGAGGCAAGTTCGGCATGCCGACCTTCTCGAACTCGACCGCCGACAGCTTGAGCACTTGCGTGCCGCCGTATTCGGTTTCGCCATAGACGTGCTGCTTGTAGGTGCCGACATAGCCTTCGTAGCTGTGATCAGCCCCGCCACTCAGATTGCCGCGCGGGTACTTGGTCACGCTACCGGGCTTCAGTGCCAGGCGGCGCTTGGCTTCGGCCAGCAGATCGCTGCTCTTGCCATAAAGCGTTGCGCCGGTCGGGCAGACCTCGGCGCAGGCCGAGTAATGGCCGTCCTTGGTACGGTGACGGCAGAGCTCGCACTTGCCGATCTTGCCGGTCGGTGAATCATACTGATACTTGGGAATACCGAACGGGCAGGCGGCGACGCAATAACGGCAACCGATACAGGCATCCGGGTTGTAACCAACGACGCCGGTCTTCGGATCCTTGGTCATCGCCGAAACCGGGCAGGCAGAAACGCAAGACGGATCGGCGCAGTGCATGCACGACGTCTTCATGAAGGCGTAGCCGTTGGTCTCGGCGTCCTTCGTTTCCATCGTCCCGTTGCGGTACATCTTGATCAGGTTGAAAGTGTGGCCGGTGGTATCGAGCGGCGTATCCCACAGCTTGTCGACGGTCGAGAACTCCGCCGGATTTTCGTTGACCTGTTTGCAGGCAGCGACACAGGCCTTGCAGCCAATACAAAGGGTCGCGTCATAGAGCAGGCCAAGCGCCTCAGGCGGGCGACTGCGCGTCTCGCGCGCCTCGACCGTCGTCGTGACTGCGCTTGCAGCCACTGCAGCGCCACCGGCGGCGGCGCACCCTTTCAGGAATTTGCGACGTGAATTTTCGTCGACTTGCATGTTACACCCCTGCTTTCTCGCCGGAATCCTTGGCTTTTTCCGCTTCCTCAGCCTTGTGCGAGAGACCGAGATTCTTCGCCACCATGGCGCCGGCACCTGCTGCCGCGCCAGCTACAGCGGCCAGCACAGCCGCTGCACCGATGGTTGCGCCGGTGCCTTTTTCCTCGACGATGCGAGCGTATTGCAACGGCGGCTCGATGTTCTTCATCTTGGCGAGCATGTGAATCGGCTTCTGGAAACCGACCCCTTCTTCGGTACAACCGATACATGGGTGGCCACAGCCGACCGGCCAGGTGCCGCCGCCGGCATCGCCGAACAGAATGGTCGGGCAGTTGGCGTAGGTTTCCGGGCCCTTGCAGCCGAGCTTGTAGAGGCAGTAGCCCTTGCGATGACCTTCGTCACCGAAGTCCATGGCGAAGCGGCCGGCGTCGAAGTGCGCACGACGTTCGCAGTTTTCATGAACGAGGCGCGAATAAGCGAATTTCGGACGGCCCAGATGATCCACCGCCGGCAGGCTGCCGAAGGTCAGGAAGTGCACGACCGTAGAAAGGAAGTTATACGGATTCGGCGGGCAACCGGGGATGGTCACCACCGGCTTGCCGAGCACCTTGGCCACACCGGACGCGCCGGTCGGGTTCGGGTCGGTCGAAGGCATGCCGCCCCAACTGGCGCAGGAACCGATCGCGATGACCGCCGCGGCATCGGCCGCGCATTCCTTGAGCAGTTCGATCGCCGTCTTGCCGCCGATCTTGCAGTAGATGCCCCCGTCCTTGGTCGGAATGGCGCCTTCGACAACGAGAAGGTATTTTCCCTTGTGTGCGGCCATCGCCGACTTACGCGCCGCTTCCGCCTGATGACCTGCTGCGACAAACAGCGTCTCATGGTAGTCAAGCGAAATCACATCGAGAATCAGCTTCTCCAGCGTCGGATGTTCAGCCCGCAACATCGATTCCGTACAGCCGGTACATTCCTGGAAGTGCAGCCAGATCACTGACGGACGCTGTTTGGCAGCCACCGCTGTGGCCATAGCGGCCTCAGCGCCTTGCGGCAAACCCAGCGTCGCCGACATGGCTGCGCAGAACTGCAGAAATTCGCGCTTTGACATACTGAGCCGCTTGCACGCGGCCTCGATGCCGCTATCACTTTCCAGCTCGAGCAGACTGGTATTCGCCATTTTTTGACCCTCTCTCCATTCGCCCGACGACTGGTCGGGAGGTTGACACCGTCACGCCACAGGGCGCGCACCAATTATTCCGCTCTTTATTAACAAGAATCGTGCCAAGACGATAAATCATTAATAGTCAGATACTTGGGTAGTCAACAAGAAACCGCGGGAGGAAAGCAGATTTACAACCAGGCGGCGAAGTGGAAAGCAGATTGCCAGCCAGCAGACCTGCCGCGCACAGCAAAAAAAACGCAGGCATCAGCCTGCGCGGTCGTCAAAAACAATCAGTAAATCAATAAATCAGTAGCCGATGTTGAAAGCGGCGACGTCAACACGAACCGAATCTCGCCCCAGCGCAAGCGCCGTATAACGCGCAAACTGCGCCGCCCAGGTTTTGCCGTCGATAAAACGCTGCTCACCGCCGTACCGCGCGACATTAAGTATTTTGTCGATGATCAGCACCTTGCCCATCGGGTTGGTCGGCTCGCATTCAAGGTCGGAAAACTCCTTGTCAAACCAGCGACGCGCCTCTTCAGGCGTCCCCCCGGCGAGTTCGGTATCGGAGAATTTGTACTCATAGTCCTTCTCCTTACCAAACGAAACAACGACGTGATAAAGCATCAGCTTTCTCCAACAATTAGCGAGGATCACAACACTAATCGCTATTCTATTCGTAAACTTCGCCAATGCCACAAGTCTCGACCGCGTGTGCCGTTTTTTTTGCGCCCGACCCGCCGCGTCATGATTACGCCGCCCGATCACGCCCTCGTTGTTTTTTCCCGATGGCACGCCTACCATGACGGTGAATGTTCCTCGCCGATGGATGGCGCACCCTGCAGCGCTGCAAGCGATACGAAGACCACGGAAAACCCGAATGACGCTAAGCGAAGAAGAAATTGCCCAGACACGCGTTAATCTGCACGAAATGCAGGTGGAGCATCGCGACCTCGATCTGGTGATCGATCATCTGACGCTCAACCCGCCACCGGATCAACTGCTGATCCGGCGCCTGAAGAAACGCAAGCTGGTCCTCAAGGATCGAATCAGCCAGCTTGAACGCATGCTGGTGCCGGACATCCCGGCCTGATCGGCTCCTCGCTGCACCCCAGCCATCGACCGCGAGCGAAAACAGCCCATGGAACTGAACGTCGCAGGCCATCGATGCCATGTCGCCAACACTGCGCCAGCCGCAAAAACCGGGAAGACCGTCGTTCTCATCCACGGCGCCGCCAACGACTGCGACGTCTGGCAGAAAATCACCGGCGGACTGAGTGCTGCCGGCCATGCGGTGCTGGCCCCCGACCTGCCGGGCCACGGCCTGTCGCGCGGCGAGCCGCTGCAGCGCATTGAGGCGCTTGCCGACTGGATCATTGACCTGCTCGACGCGGCGGGAATAAGGAATGCGGTGTTGGCGGGGCATTCGATGGGCGCGCTGATCGCACTTGAAGCCGCCGCTCGCCATCCGGAACGGGTCAGCCGGCTCGCCTTGCTGGGTGCATCGACGCCCATGCCGGTTTCCGTAGACTTGCTCAGCGCGGCGCAGAGAAATCCGGATAGCGCCTGCCGAATGATCATGACGTATTCGCATACACCGCAGTTCCAGCTGACCGGCAGCGGCGGGCATGGCGTGTGGGGGCCCGGCGCAAGCCTGGCGATCATGCGCCGCAGCCCGCCCGGCGTGCTCGCCATCGACCTCAACAATTGCCATCGCTACGCGCACGGACTGCAAGCCGCCGCGGCCCTATCCTGCCCGACACTGCTGGTCGTCGCACGCCGCGACCGGATGACGCCGGCGCGCAATGCGCAGGCGCTGCAAGCGGCACTGCACAATGTTACGCGTGTCGAAATTGCCGACTGCGGTCACGCCATGATGAACGAGCAACCGGCGCGCATCATCGAAGCGCTCAGCGGCTTTCTCGGATAAGCACGCTGCTGCTGCAATCAGAGGAAGAAGCGACCAAGGTACCAAAAAATTGCGGCGATCAGCGCGCTGAACGGAATCGTCAGCACCCACGCCCAGACGATCGTCCCGGCAAGCCCCCAGCGCACGGCAGAGAGTTTCTTGGTTGAACCGACGCCAACGATCGCGCCGGTAATCGTGTGCGTCGTCGACACGGGAATCCCCAGCGCCGTCGCCACAAACAGCGTAACCGCACCGCCCGTCTGCGCGCAAAAGCCTCCGACCGGACGCAGCTTGGTGATTTTTTGCCCCATCAGCTTGATGATCCGCCAGCCGCCGAAGGCCGTTCCGGCGCCGATTGCCGAATAGCAGGAGACGACGACCCAGGTTGGCACGGATTCATTGCTCTGCATCATGCCGGCAGAAATCAGCAACATCCAGATAATACCGATGGTCTTTTGCGCATCATTGCCGCCGTGACCGAGGGCATATGCTGAAGCCGAAACCAACTGCAGCCGGCGCGACAATTTATCGACGCGACGCGGCGTGCTGTGGCGAAAAATCCAGGAAACCAGAATCATCATCAGCGTGCCAAGCAGCATGCCGAGCAAGGGCGATATGAGGATGAAAGCGACGACCTTGATCACACCCGATGAAATCAATGCGCCGGGGCCGGCCTTGGCGATCGCTGCGCCGATCAGGCCGCCGATCAGGGCGTGCGAAGACGACGAGGGAATGCCGTAATACCAGGTGATGATATTCCACGCAATGGCCCCGACCAGCGCGCCAAACACCACGTAGTGGTCGATGATCGACGGCTCGATGGTGCCCTTGCCAACGGTTGCCGCCACCTTGAGTTCAAAGATGAAAATGGCCGCAACGTTGCAGAAAGCCGCCAGCATGACCGCCGTATGCGGTTTCAACACCCGCGTTGACACCACCGTCGCGATGGCGTTGGCGGCATCGTGAAAGCCGTTCATGAAATCGAACGCGAGCGCCAGAAAAACGAGGAAAAAAATGACGCCGAGGCTGATATTCGCAGTTTCCATGCGCAGCGTCGGTCAGGAATTTTCGAGAACGATGCCTTCGATGATGTTTGCCACATCATCGCAGCGATCGGTCACGTTTTCGAGCAATTCGTAGATCGCCTTGAATTTGATGAGGTGCCGGACATCCGGCTCATCGCGAAAAAGCTTCGACATCGCGCTGCGCATCACCCGGTCGGCGTCCGATTCAAGCTGGTCGATCTCCCGGCAAATCTTCAGGATATCGGGCCCGTTATCCATATTGTGCAACAGCGCAACCGCCGAACGGACGCGGTAACAGCAGGATTGCACAATCTCGGAAAGATTGATTGCTTCCGGGGTGACGGAACGAACGTCGTAGAGCGTGACCGTCTGCGCCGTGTCCTGAATCAGGTCAAGAATATCGTCAAGGCTCGTAATCAGTTGATGAATCTCGTCGCGATCCAGCGGCGTAATGAACGATTTGTGCAGCTGCGCCATCGTCTCGTGCGTGATCTTGTCGGCGCGGCCTTCAATGACGTTAATCGATTCGCAGTGCTTGGCAGCCTCTTCGTTGGACTTGTTAAGCGTGACCATCAGTGCCACAAGTGCCTGGCCTCCGAGCACGATCTGCTCGGCGTGGGCATTGAAGAGCTCAAAGAATTTGCCCTCCTGGGGCATGAAGCGTCCGAACATAAATTCGTTTCAGCCGTATGTCGAAAGGCAGCATTCTAGCATCCCGACACGCCCGAAGCACCTTCCAGCAAGCGCCAAGGCGCTCCGCGACACCCCGGCTTGCCCCCAAAAACCGGCTTGCCGCGCAAGCATTTTCCCGCCGTATGGTTGAATTGCGGCGACTTCAACTATCATGTCGCCTGTGCAAACAACCGATGGAGGCGCTTATGTTCAGCAGCCTGATGCCACAACGCAAAGAATTCTTCGATCTTCTCGCCGCGCACTCCGACCGGGTGGTCGCTGGCGCCAATGCCGCACTGCGGCTGGTCAACAGCCTGGGAAGCAACAGCAAGGATGTCGAAGCGCTGGTCGAAGAAGTCAATTTGAACGAAAAAAGTGCGGACAAGATCAAAAGCGACCTGATCACGCTGCTGCACAACTCCTTTACCACGCCGATCAATCGTGACCAGATCCACACGCTGACACTCGACCTCGACAACGTACTCGACACCTTGCAGGATGTGGCCAACGCTGTTGCCATGTACCACATCAAGGACTCGACGCCCGAGGCCCGCGAAATGGCGTCCTTGAGCGCCGACGCCTGCATGCGCCTCAACCGCGCCGTGATTACGCTGGCCGACAAGAAACGCAGTCAGGAAACCATCGATCTGTGCAAGGAAATCGACCAGATCGAGAGCCGGGCCGACAAGGTGCTGCGCAAGGCCGTTGCCAAGCTGTTTCAGGATGGCGGCGACGTCTGGATGGCGATGAAAATGCGGGAGTTCTATTTCCTCCAGGAAAACGTCCTCGATTACTGCGAAGAAGCGGCCAAGACGATCGAAGAAATCCTCATCGAGAATTCCTGAAAGGCCCCACCATGGAAGGCTTGACCATCAGCGTGTGGGTACTGGCGCTACTGATTGCCGTTGCACTGGCATTCGATTTCATGAACGGCTTTCATGACGGCGCGAATTCCATTTCCACTATCGTCGCAACCGGCGCGCTCACCCCGAAGCAGGCCGTGCTGTTTGCCGCCTTCTTCAATTTTGCCGCGCTCTGGGTATTTCAGCTGAAGGTCGCGGCGACCATCGGCAAAGGGACGGTTGACCCGAGCTTTGTCGATCACTATGTGATTTTCGGCGCGCTTTGCGGCGCGCTGGCGTGGAATATCATCACCTGGTTTTACGGCATTCCATCCTCCTCCTCGCACGCCCTGATCGGCGGTCTGGTGGGCGCCACGATCGCCAAGTCAGGCAGTCTCGCGCCGATCGTCTGGAGTGGATTCGGCAAAATTCTCGCCTTCATCATCCTCTCGCCGCTGGTCGGGTTCCTGATCGGCGGGCTGTTGATGGTTCTGGTCGCCTGGGTTTTCCGCAATCATTCGCCCAGACAGGCGGGGCGATGGTTCAGCCACGCGCAGCTATTCGCCGCAGCGGCCTATAGCCTGGGACACGGCGGCAACGATGCACAAAAGACCATCGGCATCATCTGGCTACTGCTGATCAGCGCCGGTGCGGCCACGGCGGACGTCCAGACGCTGCCCAACTGGGTCGTCTATTCCTGCTATTTTGCGATCGCCTGGGGGACCTATCTGGGCGGCTGGCGCATCGTCAAAACGATGGGAACCAAGATCACCAAGCTGAATCCGGTCAGCGGATCCTGCGCCTCAATGGGCGGCGCGATCAGTCTCGGGCTCGCCACGCTGGGCGGCATTCCGGTATCGACAACGCACACCATCACCGGCGCAATCGTCGGCGTCGGCACCGCCCAGGATGTCAAGGCGGTGCGCTGGGGCATCACCCTGAATCTGGTCGTCGCATGGATTCTGACGATCCCGGCGTCCGGCCTGATTGCTGCGGCGTGCTGGAAGCTGGGACGGAGTTTTCTCGGCTAGGCGGAGCGCGGCAACCAGCACCGCCCCCGAGGGAATTCGAGCCAGCGGCCCTTTCAGCGACCGGCTCCTTTATAATTCGCCATGACCAAATCGACCTCAGCCAATCCCGCAGCAGCGCCTACCGACGCAAGCGCAAGCCCCTCGTTCAACGAACTGCCGCTGTCGCCCGCCATGCAGGCCAATCTGCAGCAACTGGGCTACCTCGCGATGACGCCGATTCAGGCGGCCAGCCTGCCCCTTGCGCTGGCCGGCCATGACCTCATCGCGCAAGCGAAAACCGGCAGCGGCAAGACAGCAGCCTTTGCGCTTGCCCTGCTCACCAAGCTCAATCCGCGCAACTTCGGCGTGCAGTCCCTGGTGCTCTGCCCGACGCGCGAACTGGCCGATCAGGTGACGCAGGAAATCCGCCGGCTGGCGCGCGCCGAAGACAACATCAAGATCCTCACCCTGTGCGGCGGCGCCACGATGCGACCGCAAATGTCCAGTCTCGAACATGGCGCGCACATCGTCGTCGGCACGCCGGGCCGCATCATGGACCACCTTGAGCGTGGCAGCCTGAATCTCGAAGCGCTGAATACGCTGGTGCTCGACGAGGCCGATCGCATGCTCGACATGGGTTTCTTCGACGACATCGCAAAAGTCGCGCGCTCTTGCCCGAAAGAGCGCCAGACACTGCTCTTCTCGGCGACCTACCCGGAAGGCATTGAAAAACTCAGCCGCCAGTTCCTGCGCGATCCGCAACAGGTGAAGCTGACCGAACAACACACGGCGACCAAGATTCGCCAGCGCTTCTACGAAATCAGCAAGGACCAGCGCCTCAACGCCGTCGGCATGCTGCTCAATCACTTCCGCCCGGTCAGCACCATTGCCTTCTGCAACACCCGGCAGCAATGCCGTGACCTGCTCGACGTGCTGCACAAGCAGGGCTTCAACGCGCTGACGTTGCACGGCGAACTGGAGCAGCGCGAACGCGATCAGGTGCTGGTGCAGTTCGCCAACCGCAGTTGCTCCGTATTGGTGGCGACCGATGTTGCCGCACGCGGGCTGGATATCGACCAGTTACCGCTGGTAGTCAATTACGAACTTCCGACCAACGCCGAAGACTACGTACACCGTATCGGTCGCACTGGTCGCGCCGGTGCTAG
>CAJAHZ010000226.1 GCA_903939665.1 uncultured Pseudomonadota bacterium
AGAAGTTGTGGGCAAGACCCAGGTTGTAGCCGTTCGTGCCATGACCAGCGCCATTGGAGTTAGCGGCCTGGTTGAGCGCGAGCGTAGCATTGCGCTCATTGTTGATCGTACCGAAGTCAAAATACACGTTGGTGCGCTTCGACAGATTGTAGTTCACGCCAAGACCAATCTTGTTGGAATCCATTTTGCTGGTTCCGGAGAGATTGTTGTTCACTTGACCGTAAGTTGCCTTGAAATCAAACTTGCCATAAGGAACTTTGGCGCTGATGAACCAGTCTTTGTAGTCAACCAAGTCGCCAGTGCCGACCTTTGTCGTGTGGTGGCTGTCGTACAGAGCCGACAACTTGACCATACCGAAATTGTACGAACCAGCCAGCACCCAGACTTTGACTTTGTCAGCGCCATTCACACCACCAGCGCGACGGGCGCTGTCGATAACGACTTGCTCGTAATCGGCGCTCAGGCTGATCGGGCCGTTTTCGTAGTTGAGCATGATCGTGTTCAGAACGCCGTCGCCGGTGTTGGCGTCTTTCTGAGTAACGGCTGCAACGCCAGTCGTACCAGTAACCGCGCCCAAGTTGTTAGCAACAGCTGCAACAGCTGCATTACCAGCATACTCCTGGCCGCCAACTTGCGTTGCATGCGCCAGCGTCAGGGTAAAGCCGCTAAAATTCGGGCTGATGTATGCGATTGCATTGTCAGCACGATCGACCTGACCGGTCATCTGGGTGAAGTTACCGATGCCGCCACCACCGAAGGCGTCGTACTTGTTGAACAGGCCGTAACGGACGCCATCCAGACGACCACCGACGGCGGTACCGAAGGCACCGGTCAAGCCGACGTAGGCGTGACGGTTGGTGGCAAACAGGCCGCCAGATTGCGTGCTGGCTGCATCGTTGCTGAGGCCGGATTCGACTTCAAAAATCGCCTTCAGGCCATTGCCGAGGTCTTCCGCACCCTTGAAGCCCAGACGGCTACCGGATTGCACGCCGCTCGCCATTTCATTTTTGCGCCCGAGATCGGCAACGGCACCATCGCTGCCGCCGCGCGACACGTAGCCATAGTCAACACGACCATAAACGGTGACGTTCGACTGGGCGAACGCCGATGCTGCGGACAGACCGGCCAGAGCCAGAACGATAAGTTTCTTTTGCATTGTGAATCTCCTCTAGGTTTGAGATCGGTAGTTGCCTACCAGGTCTTACCTCTCTTGAAACGAGAAGTTGGCGCAATTGTGGCAAGGTCGGCGGTGTTGAACAAGCTTGACGACGCTATTTTCAGAGGCCAAACGCGGCTTTGTTGTCTTTTTGCAACAAGGCGTCGGCAACAGGGCTTACACCATGATCAAACACGGATACCGGGACGCCACGATTCAGGCAAACAGGCCAGCCAACGCCTCGCCCGGCTCCGGCGCACGCATGAAGGCTTCACCGACGAGGAAGGCATCGACCTGGTTGCGGCGCATGAGTTGCACATCGTCGACCGCCAGAATGCCGCTCTCGGTAACGACGATGCGACCAGCCGGGATGCGCGGCAGCAAATCGAGCGTGTTTTGCAGGCTCACTTCGAAGGTGCGCAGATTGCGGTTGTTGATGCCGAGCAGCGGGGTTTTGAGCAGCAAGGCGAGATCGAGTTCATCGCCGTTATGCACCTCAACGAGGACGGCCATGCCGAGACTTTCGGCAATCGCTTCGAAATCCTGCATGGTCGGCAGATCAAGCGCAGCGGCGATGAGCAAAATGGCGTCGGCACCCATGGCGCGCGCCTCGTAGACCTGATACGCATCCACCAGAAAATCCTTGCGCAGCACCGGCAATGCACAAGCGACACGCGCCGCCTGCAGGTATTCGGGCGCACCCTGAAAAAACTGGCGGTCGGTGAGGACGGACAAACACGCAGCGCCGTGCGCCGCGTAGCTGGCGGCGATCGCAGCGGGCTGAAAGTCGGCGCGCAAGATGCCCTTGGAGGGGCTGGCTTTCTTGATTTCGGCGATCACTGCGGCCTGCCCAGCGGCGATTTTGCTGCGCACGGCGCCGAGGAAATCGCGCGGCGCGGGCTGCGCTTCGGCTTCGGCGCGAATTGCGGCAAGCGGCTTGACGGGCAAGGCCGCCGCCACTTCCTCGCGCTTGACGGCGAGGATTTTGTTGAGGATGTCGCTCATGATTTCTCGATTGCGGGCGTGATCGGCGGCTCGGCTTCGTCCTGCGTATCCTCCAGCAGCTCGGCAACATCCAGCAGTACGGACACGGAAGTGAGCTCAACGGATTCACCCAGACCGTAGTCGTAAAGCACCCAGTGGTTTTCAGGATTGCGGCGGAAGACTTCGATCCGCTGCGCGGCAACATCGAACAGCACGTAGTCGCGCAAACTCTCGAGCTTGCGATAGGCGGCAAACTTGGCGCCCCGGTCAAAGGCCGCCGTCGAATCGGACAGCACCTCGACGACGAGCAGCGGATGGCTGACGTACTGCGGCGTCTCCCGGTCGCGGGCATCGCAAGTCACGACGACGTCAGGGTAGAAAAAACAATCGGCGGCCTCGACGCGGGTTTTAACCGATTCGATGAAGACGCGACAGGGGCTGCCCTTCAACTCGCGGCGTAAAGCGTTATAGAGATTCCCGGTCGCCACGTTATGCGACTGGCGCACGCCGACCATGGCGAACACCTCCCCTGCAACATATTCGTTGCGCTCGGGCTGCGCTTCTTCCCAGGCGAGATAGGCGGCGGCGTCAAAGCCGCTTTCAGTTTTCGGCAGGGCCATGGTGGGACTCCTCGCGTGAATGTTGTAACAACAGTCTGATTATGCCGAAAAACGCCGGCTCAGCGCGGCAAATGCGTCGAGCTTCGACCGTGCGCAGGGTTTCATGGCGCCTTCCTGCAAGCATCAGGCTTTTCATCACCCGCGCCAGCGCGAACCGCGGGCATCTGCTGCAACAACGCCGGCAGGGCCGTCTGCACGGTGTCCCACACCACATCGAGGTTGATGTCGAAGTAGCCGTGAGCGATCCGGTTGCGCATCCCGCGCATGCTGCGCCATGGAACTGCGGGATGCGCACCGGCAAACTCGAGGTATCGATCCATCACCTTGGTAGCTGCCTCGCCAATGATGATGAGGCTCATCACAACGGCCTGCTGCGTGCGCTTGTCAGAAAGAAACTCCGCCTTGCTCAGGCCTTCGACGAAGCTGCAAGCATCAGCTGCGGCCTGATGCATGTGATCGAGGTAGTCGGGAAGTCGGCTCTCGCTCACACCGGCTCCGCCTCGGAAAGAACCTGAGCACGGAACTTCGGCGGCAGATCGCCGGGAGTCAACAGGTCGACATGAACGCCAAGCAGATCCTCCAATTCGTCTTGCAAGCCGCCAAGATCGAACATCGTCGCGCCGGGAAGGGCGTCCACCAGCAGGTCAAGGTCGCTTCCGTCCTGATCGGTGCCGTGGAGCACCGATCCGAAAACGCGTGGGTTAGCCGTACGAAAACGGCCAGCCGCCTCGCGCACGGCGCTTCGCTTGAGGTCAAGAGCAACCGACGGTTTCATTTTTTCCCCACGTTAAACCTGAATTTTGTGACTGGATTCATATGGCAAGGAGCGGCTTGTCCGGCGGCGATTTTTCTGAGGATGTCGCTCATCGGAATTGCCCGGTGAAGGCAACAAAGCGCGCCAGTGACTGCCGCGCAGCGCCCGAGGCGATCAGCTCAAAAGCTTTGCCCACGCCATCGGCCAGCGTATCGGCCAGCCCCGCAACGTAGATACTGGCGCCGGCGTTGAGCGCAACGATGTCGCGTGCCGGACCGCTCTGGTTGTCGAGCGTGGCGAGCAGCACGGCCTTGGACTCATCGACATTGGCGACGCACAAGACTTTCGGGTCGTGCACGGCGAGGTTGAACTGTTCGGGATGAATTACGTATTCCTCGATGTGACCGTCCTTCAACTCACCGACCAGGGTTTCGCCGGAGATCGAGATTTCGTCGAGCCCTTCGCGGCCGAACACGGTGAGTGCGCGCAAGCTGCCAAGGCGCTGCAGAACACGCACCTGAATGCCGACCAGATCGGGATGAAAGACGCCGAGCACCTGATTGGCGGCGCTGGCTGGGTTGGTCAGCGGGCCGAGGATGTTGAAGATCGTGCGCACGCCAAGTTCGCGGCGCACTGGCGCGGCGTGTTTCATGGCGCTGTGATGGTTGGGCGCGAACATGAAGCCGACGCCGACTTCGTCCACGCACTGGCCGACCTGCTCGGGCGTCAGGTTGATGTTGACGCCCAGCGCCTCAAGCACGTCGGCGCTGCCCGACTGCGACGAAACCGAACGCCCGCCGTGCTTGGCGATACGCACCCCGGCAGCGGCGGCAACGAACATAGCGGCGGTGGAGATGTTGAAGGTATGCGCGCCGTCGCCGCCGGTGCCGCAGGTGTCAACCAGGTGCGCGCTGTCCTTGACCAGCACCTTGGTCGATAGCTCGCGCATGACGGTGGCTGCGGCGGTGATCTCGCCGATAGTTTCCTTCTTGACCCGCAGGCCGACGATGATCGCGGCGATCATCGTCGGCGTTACCTCGCCGCCCATGATCTGGCGCATCAGCGAGACCATTTCGTCGTGAAAGATTTCGCGGTGTTCGATGACCCGCGCCAGTGCGTCCTGTGGCTTCATTTGGCGTGCTCCTTGAGGAAGTTGTCGAGAAGATCGTGACCGCGCTCGGTGAGGATCGATTCCGGGTGGAATTGAACGCCTTCGACGGCCAGCGTTTTGTGGCGCACGCCCATGATTTCGCCGTCTTCGGTCCACGCGGTGATCTCAAGGCAATCGGGCAGCGATTCGCGCTCGACGGCCAACGAGTGGTAGCGCGTGCAGGTGAGCGGATTGGGCAGGCCACGAAAAACGCCCTGATCGGTGTGATGGACCGGCGACACCTTGCCGTGCATCAGCTTCTTGGCGTGCACGATGCGCCCGCCGAAGGCTTCGCCGATGGCCTGATGGCCGAGACAGACGCCGAGCAGCGGAATCTTTCCGGCAAATTCACGGATCGCAGCAAGCGAGATGCCGGCCTGCGCCGGGGCGCAGGGGCCGGGCGAGATGACGAGATACTCGGGTTGCAGGCGTGCGATTTCGGCCAGCGTGATGGCGTCATTACGGAAGACTTTGACCTCCTGCCCCAACTCGCCGAAATACTGGACGATGTTGTAGGTAAAGGAGTCGTAGTTATCGATCATTAACAGCATTTTTTAACCTCTTTCGACGCAGAGGGCGCAGAGGCGCAGAGAACGCAGAGAAAAGCTTTTCATAGGCGGTTCGCTACACGCTTCAGGCCTGACTTCAGCACGCGTTCATTAAAATTTATCAGAAGACCGAGCTGTTTGCCGGTCAGTCGTAGATATGTCAACAATTGAGCCTCGTGAATTGGCTGGATACGATCAACGGCCTTGACCTCGACAATCAGCTGATCATTTATCAACAAATCGATACGAAACCCGTCGCCAAGCAAGGCGCCTTTGTATTCTAAAGACACAGGTTTTTGTCGCTCAACCGACAGCCCCCTTAACACCAACTCTCGCTCCAGCGCCAACTCGTAAGCCGACTCCAGCAACCCCGGCCCCAATACGCGATGCACCTCAATCGCCGCACCAATCAACTCACCAGACAGCATGTTAATTTCCACCTCTGCGCCCTCTGTATCTCTGCGATCTCTGCGTCGAAAGCGCTTAGCCGAATTAATCCAGCCGCGTATCCAGCCCGTTCTCGGCCAACTCGGCCGC
>CAJAHZ010000227.1 GCA_903939665.1 uncultured Pseudomonadota bacterium
AGGCGCCGTCCTTGGTGTACTTGGTCTTCTTGTCATCAGCGCCCGGCATGGTGCGGGCATCGGTGTGGCAGGTGGCCCAGCAACCAACCTGTGCGCCAGTCAGTGTTTTGTCGCCAGCCGCAACAGATACCTTGTCGTTGGCGAACATCACCGCGACCTTGACTTCGTTTTCCTTGTCGGCACTGTTCGCACCACCTGCCGGCGCCTTGAAGGTCAGGCGGAAGTAGGCGTTGTCCTTGTCATAGGCGGCCTGCAGGGTCACCGGGAAGTTCAGGGTCTTCGGCGCGCCAACGGGCTCCAGTTCCTTGCCGGCCAGCTTCTTCATGTCGAAGTTCAGGCCACCTTTTTCTTCGTGACAGCCGACGCAGCTTTCGCCCTTGGTCAGGCCGACGCGGCCGCTGTGATCGGACTTCTTGGTGATCCACTCGATCGGCGTCACGCCGGGATGGAAAACCTGAATGTCGCGCTTGGGAACTTTGGACCAGTCAGGCGCTGCATGCGCGAGTTGCGAACCGAAGGCCAGCAGGGCGCCAAGAACAGCAAAGGAAACGGCAGTCTTTTTCATATGATCTTCTCCACTCGATTGAACAGGTGTGTGACTTTAACTGACAACGGGTCAATCGTCGTCATCCTCTTTCATGCCCTTTGGCTTGTGATGCGCGATACCCTTGTGGCAGTCGATACAGGTCTTTTTGTCGTCCTGGGCGATTTTGTGCATTTTTGCTGCGCGCAGCTTCTGTTTTTCAGGGTTCATGCCGTCAAAGCTGTGGCAGTTGCGGCACTCGCGCGAGTCGCTCTTTTTCATGCGCTCCCACTCGTGGGTTGCCAGTTCGAGGCGCTTGGCTTCGAATTTTTCCTTGGTGTCGATGGTGCCCATGATCTTGCCATAGATTTCCTGGCTCGCCTGGACCTTGCGCATCATCTTGTGTCCCCAGTCCCTGGGAACGTGGCAGTCGGAGCAGACGGCGCGCACGCCGGTGCGGTTCGTGTAGTGAATCGTTTCCTTGTATTCCACGTAGACGTTGTCACGCATTTCGTGGCAGGAAATGCAGAATTCCAGCGTGTTGGTCGCTTCCATCGCGGTGTTGAATCCACCCCAGAAGAAGATGCCGGAGATGAAACCGACCGAGAGCAGGGCCAGTAGCGAGTATTTCGTGCTCGGGCGCTTGAGTTTAGCCCAGAAGCCGGAAGCGTTGTCGGACATGGTGAAACCCCCTCTTAATTTGATGTGTGCTCAGCCGGATTGATCCGCGATGAAGCCGGCGAATTTTAGCGAAAGAGCAAAGCGGGCGGTTTGATCTAGGTTAAGTTATCCCTACATTTTTTAGGGAATGGGTCCGCGCCGCGCACCTTGTCATGGCTGAACCTGGTCGATGATCAGTCGTACGCCCTGCTTGCCCGGGCGGACATCGTGGATTTTGCCAAACAGGTCGCCGCTCGAAGTCTGTGCCTTGCCGGCTTTGGCGATTCGGGCTTCGATATCGACTGACTTGAATTCGGAGATTTTTCGTCCACCCGGGAGGGCCATTGAATCATCAAGGCGGAAACGCAAGGGCAGGTCGCTTGCCGAGTTACGCATCACCGCCAGCGGCATGCGCTGACCGTCTGTGGCGCGGGCAAAAACGAAGAGTACGTCGTCGGGCTTGATCTGCCCGGCGAGTTTCGGGCTGAGCGTCACTTCGCCGCTGATATTTGGGGTCGCTGCGGCTTTTTTGTTCTGCGGGCCCGTGCCTGCGGCGATTTCCTTGGCTTTGGCGACAGCCGCTTCAACCGAAGCGGCTTCTTCCGAGCCCGGCTCGAGTTGCAGCAGGAGGCGCGACCAATAGTCGGCTGCGGCGGCAAAATCGCGTCGGTCGCTCGCCGCTGCACCGGCCAGCAGAAGCGCCTGCGGCTCGTTCGGGTCGAGTTTCAGCGCGCGGGCGAGCAGCTCGCTCGGTTTGCCCTGCAGATCGCCCTTTCGGGTCTGCGCCAGAACTTCGGCGTAGTCGGCCAGCAGCGTTGCGTCCTTGTCCAGCACGGAACTGGCGTGGCTGTATGCTTCGGCGGCTTCGGCAAAGCGCTGGAGCGTCTTGTACGAGCGCGCCAGCATGATCCAGCCGTTGGCATCGTCGGGATTGTTCTTCAGCTTCTCGGCCAGCTTGCCGACCATTTCTTCGATCTGTCCCGGGCTGATGCGCGACTGCGCCTGCGTTTGCATCGGGTCCAGACCCTTTGGGTTGCCGAGCAGCGCGTAGCCGACCGCTGCGGCAAGCGGCAGGGCGATGATCAGGGCCATTGCGGTTTTTCGGCTGGCCGGTGCGGCAAGCTTCTCGGCTTCATCATCGCTTTTGCCTTGTACTTCTTCCAGCAGGCGACGCTGCAATTCACGCCGGGCCTGTTCGAAATCGGCCGCTGAGAGCGAGGCTTCTGCGTGCTCGCGGTCCAGTTCGGCAAGCTGGTCGCGGAAAATCGCCAGATTGGCTTCGCGTCGACCGTTGGCGGCGATATGGCTAGCCTTCGGTACGCGTAACAGCGGGAGCAGCAGGCGGGCGGTGACGACGATGACAAGCAGTGCTGCCACGGCGGTGAAAACAGAGAGTGCGGTCATTATTTTTCGTCTTCGTTCTGGAGCAGTGCGTCGGCCTGTGATTGTTCTTCGGCATTGAGTGGCGCATCGCTGATTTCAGCGTTGCGCCGGCGCAGGTAGCGGATCAGTGCGAACAGGCCCAGCGCGAACAAGGCGCCTGGCCCGAACCACAGGAGCAGCGTGGTTCCCTTGAGCGGTGGGCGATAGCGCACGAAGTCGCCGTAGCGCGCGACCATGAAGTCGAGGATTTCGGCGTCGCTTTTGCCATCCTTGATCAGCGTGCGGATTTCAGTCCTTAAATCGTTCGCCAGTTCGGCGTGCGATCCGGACAGCGATTCGTTCTGGCAGACCAGGCAGCGCAATTCGTCGGAGATCGCCACCATGCGTTTTTCGACCACTTCGTCGACGGCCATCGGCGCGGCTTCTTTGGCATGCGCAGCAAGCGCAGCGAATGCCAGTGCGAGAATCAACAGCCCGCGCTTCATTTGGACAGTTCCATAATCAGCGGCAGGATCTTGCCGGAGAAGACGTCGGGCGAGATCGGGCCCGTATGTTTCATGCGGATGATGCCGGTCTTGTCGATGACGTAGGTTTCCGGAACGCCATAGACGCCGTAGTCGATGCCGACGCGACCGTCGAGGTCGAGTACCGATAGCGTATAGGGGTTGCCGTGCTTGGCCAGCCAGCCGCCAGCGCGTGCGATTGCCTGTTTCTGTTCCGTCGCGGGGTCGATTTTGTCGGTATCGATGCCGCCATCGCCGCGTATTTCCTTGTAGTTAAGGCCGATCAGCGGCACGGTTTTGGTCTTTGCCAACTCGACCAGTACCGGATGCTCCTGCCGGCAGGATACACACCACGAGGACCAGACGTTGAGCAGCCATACCTTGCCCTGCATGTCTCTTGGCGAGAAGAATTGTCCCGGCGCATCGATTTGCGGCAGAGAGAATATTGGCGCGGGTTTGCCAACCAGGGGCGAGGGGACGTCGCGTGGATTGAGGTTGAGTCCGACGGCGAGCAACAAAACGAGGACGGCGAAGCCGATCAGTGGCCAGAGAAATTTATTCATGCTGTTTTTGCGCCTGTAGGAATGGTCGCGCCAGCGCGCGCCCTGATGCGATAGCGCCGGTCCGACAAGGCGATCAGCCCGCCGAGCGCCATCAGCACACAACCGCCCCAGATCCAGTCGACGAAAGGTTTGTAATAGACGCGGACAGCCCATGCGGCTTCCGGGTGCGACTTGTCGATCGGTTCGCCAAGCGACACGTAAACGTCGCGCAGAAAGCCGGTGTCAATGGCCGCTTCGGTCATCGGCATTGAAGAGGATGCGTAGAAACGCTTTTCCGGATGCATTTTCCGGAGCGATTTCTCGTTTTTCAGGAGGTCGATGTCGCCAACCAGTGCCGTGTAGTTCGGCCCCTTTTTCTCACGCACGCCGTTGAAGCGGAAGGTGTAGCCGCCCACCGAAACGGTATCGCCGATCTCCATTTTCACGTCTTTTTCGGCCTGGTAGCCATTGACCATGGTGACGCCGATAACAAAGACGGCGATCCCCACGTGGGCCGTGTGCATGCCGAAAAAGCTGCGTGGTTGCTTCAGCGCGGCAGCAATGAAAGGTTGGTCGGCGCGCGTCGATTGCACGCGCTCGACGAAATTGAGCGTGCCGGCGATGACAATCCAGGCGGCAAGCAGCAGGCCGAGGGCAATCAGCGGCGTCCATTCGCCGTAGAGGAAGGGCGTTGCGATACCAACCACTGCCGCCGCGAGGAAAGCCCAGCGCAGTGTGCGCGCCAGTTCAGCGAAAGAGGCGTGCTTCCAGCGTGCGAAAGGCCCGACGCCCATCAGGAAGAGCGCTGGCACCATCAGCGGCGCAAATACCGTGTTGAAGTAGGGTGGGCCGACCGACAGCTTGCCCATGCCGAGTGCGTCGATCAGCAGCGGGTAGAGCGTGCCGAGCAGCACCGACGAACAGGCGACGACCAGCAGTACGTTATTGGTGAGCAGCAGCGATTCGCGGGAAAGCAGGCCAAAGCGACCGCCGAGGCCGACCTTCGGGGCGCGCCAGGCAAACAGGGCCAGCGAGCCGCCGATGACGACCACGAGGAAGGCGAGGATGAAGATGCCGCGCTTCGGGTCTGTGGCGAAGGCGTGAACCGAGGTCAGCACGCCGGAGCGCACGAGGAAGGTGCCGAGCAGCGAGAGCGAGAAGGCCGAGATGGCGAGCAGCACCGTCCAGTTCTTGAAACTGCCGCGCTTTTCGGTGACGGCCAGTGAATGCACCAGCGCTGTACCGACCAGCCAGGGCATGAACGAGGCATTTTCGACCGGATCCCAGAACCACCAGCCGCCCCAGCCGAGTTCGTAATATGCCCACCACGAGCCGAGCGCGATGCCGAGCGTCAGGAAAATCCAGGCCGCTGTTGTCCACGGGCGTGACCAGCGTGCCCAGGCGGCATCCAGCTGCCCGGAGAGCAGCGCGGCGACGGCGAAGGCGTAAGCGACCGAGAAGCCAACGTAGCCCATGTACAGCATCGGCGGATGAATGATCAGACCGGGGTCCTGCAGCAGGGGGTTGAGGTCGCGCCCTTCTTCGGCGCCCGGTAGCAGGCGTTCGAAAGGGTTCGAGGTAATCAGGATGAACAGCAGGAAACCGAAGGTGACCAGCCCGAGCACGCCAAGGACACGCGCCGTCATGCGCTCCGGCAGTTGCTGTGAAAAGGCCGCGACAGCAATCGTCCATAACGAAAGCATGACCACCCAGAGCAACAAGGAGCCCTCGTGGCCGCCCCACACGGCGGCAACGCGGTAGGGCAGCGGCAAGAGCGTATTCGAATGCTGCGCGACGTAGACGACCGAGAAGTCGTTTTGCACAAATGCCGCAGTCAGGCAGCCGAAGGCGACGACCATCAGGAATGCCAGCACCTGCGCTGCCGGGCGGGCCAATGCGATCCAGGCCAGACGGTTCTTGTGGGCGCCAACGAGCGGCAGGGTGCCGAGCAACAGCGCCACGCACAAGGCGACGATGAGGGCGAAGTGGCCGAGTTCTGGAATCATTTGGGGTTGTCCTGTTACTGCTTGAGGGTTTTTGTTGCCGCTTCGGTAGCCGCCTTGCTTGCCGCGGCGCGTTGGCCGGCATCACTCAGCGCCTTGGCGGCCTCCGGTGGCATGTAGTTCTCGTCGTGCTTGGCCAGGACTTCGTTGGCTGTGAAGACGCCGTCATCGGCGAGCTTTCCCTGTGCGACAGCGCCTTTGCCTTCCTTGAACAGGTCCGGCAGGATGCCTTTGTAGGCGACGATCATGTCCTTTTCGGTATCGGTCATGACGAAGCGGATGGTGACACCGTCGGCCTCGCGTTTGATCGAGCCTTCCTTGACCATCCCGCCAACGCGGAATGTCTTGCCCTTCGGTGCCTCGCCTGCGGCAACCTGCGTCGGTGAGAAGAAGAACACCAGATTGCTCTGGAATGCGTTGAGCACCAGTGTTGCGGCAATGCCCAGAATGGCCAGTCCGCCGACGATCAGCGCAATGCGTTTGTGACGTGCTTTCAATTTCCGCTCCTGGTGTTGCTTGAGGTGCCGCGATCGGCGCTTCTATCAGACTTCTCGGCGCGGAACTGGCGCCTCAGGCGTGCAATCAGACTCTTCCGACCCTGAATCAGCAGGATCGGTTCCAGCAGCATCAATAAAGCCGTGACGCCGACCGAGCCCCAGACATAGACGCCGTGGTTGCCCATCGCCAGAAAATCAGAAAAACTGTTCCAGTACATTTCTTTATTCCTTGTCGGTGAGCAGGGCGCGCACCCATTCGGTGTGCCGTTCGCGTTCGAGCATGATGCTGCGCGCGCGCATCAGCGCGACGGCGATGCTGTACATCCAGAAAGCCAGCGCGCAGAGCAGCATTCCCCAGAGCATGGTCATCGCCATCGAGGGCGACTTGGTCAGGCTGACCGACGAGCCCTGATGCAGCGTGTTCCACCACTTGACCGAGAAATAGATGATCGGAATGTTGACCACGCCGACCAGCGCGAGAATCGCGCCAGCCTTGTCGGCGCGGCGTGGGTCGTCGATCGCGGACTGCAGGGCGATGAAGCCGATATAGAGAAAAAGCAGGATCAATTCGGAAGTCAGGCGTGCATCCCATACCCACCATGCGCCCCACATCGGCTTGCCCCACAGCGCGCCGGTCCATAGGGCGAGGAAGGCGAAAACCGCGCCGGTCGGCGCCAGCGCCGAAGCCATCATGCCCGACAGGCGGGTGTTGAAGGCCAGGCCCAATGCCGCCCAGAAGGCCATGACGAGATAAATGAACATCGACATCCAGGCAGCAGGTACGTGCAGAAAGATGATGCGGTAACCCTCACCCTGCTGCGCATCGGTCGGTGCAACGCCAAAGCCGATATACAAGCCGGCAACGCCAAAGACTGCGGCCAGCGCCCAGAACCAAGGAATCATCTTCCCGGCAATTGGGTAAAAACTCTGCGGGCTGGCGTATTTGAACCAGTTGATCAGACGGTTGTTCATCTTTTTTCTATTCCAAAGCAATTCTCAAGGCCGCTGCAGTGGCCCACGGCGCGAAAAACACGCCGCCCAGCGTCAAAGCGCCAAGCAGCGACAGATGCGCCTGCGGTCCGAGTCCGGTGACCGTGGCATCGACTGCGCCGGCGCCAAAAATCAGCACCGGGATGTACAGCGGCAGCACCAGCAACGAGAGCAGCACGCCGCCGCCACGTACGCCCAGTGTTAGCGCCGCACCGATCGCGCCAATGCCGGACAGCGCCGGCGTGCCGATCAGCAGCGATACGGTCAGTACCCATAGTGCGTCATTCGACAAGTCGAACTGAATTCCCAGTATCGGCGCCAGCAATGCGAGCGGCAGGCCCGATACCAGCCAGTGCGCGATGACCTTGCCGAGCACCACCAGCCCCAGTGGCTGCGGCGCGAGCGCCAGTTGCTCGAGCGTGCCGTCGCGGTGGTCATCGGCAAACAGGCGCGGCAGTGACAACATCGTGGCCAGCAGTGCGGCAACCCAAAGTACGCCCGGTGCCAGTTTGCGCAGCAGATCTGCCTCCGGCCCGATGCCCAGCGGAAACAGGCTGACAACGATGATGAAAAAGAACATCGCCGACACGATGTCTGCCTGTCGGCGCATTGCCAGCCTCAGGTCGCGGCTGATTACCGCACGGATCAAGGTCAGCATTGTACTAGCCCAGCCGCAGTTCGCGTACCGTGCCGGCGGGTACTTCGACCGTCTGGTGCGTGGTCAGCACGGCCAAGCCGCCGCGCTGCAGGTGGGCGCCGATCAGTCCGGCCACCAGTTCCACGGCCGCCGGGTCGAGGGCTACGTAGGGTTCGTCGAGGATCCACAGGGCGCGCCGTTCATGCACCAAGCGCGCCAGAGCAACGCGCCGTTTCTGTCCCTGCGAAAGGTAGCGACAGGCCAGATCTTCGCGACCGCGCAGGCCGACCTGTTCAAGCGCGTCGAGCGCCGAGTCATCGTCGAGCGATTCTTCGGCCAACTTCGCCGAGGCCAGCAGGTTTTCGAGCGGCGTCAATTCTTCCTTGATCGCGTTGTGATGACCGAGGTAGCAAAGCTCGGCGCGAAACTCATCGCCCAGCTTGCGGATCGGCCCACCGCGCCAGAAAATTTCGCCATCCGCTGGCGGCGTCAGACCGCACAACATGCGCAGCAGGCTGGTTTTCCCCGAGCCATTCTTGCCTTGCAGGTAAAGCATTTCCCCGCCTTCCAGCCGGAAGCCGACGCCTGCGAACAGGCGGCGCTCGCCGCGTACGCATTCGAGATTCGAGGCTTCAAGCATGCAGGAGTGATTCCAGGAGGGGAAGATATTTTGGAGGGCGTATTGTGCAGGCGCGAGTTTAGCCGTGGATTGACCAGAATCAAAATGGACCTAAAGACTTCTGAGTATTGTTGATCGACTTTTTGCGAGGTTAATGTGGATCAAGGAGTTTTGCGCCTGACGCTGGCTTGGGACGGGCAGTGTATTCTCTCCGCTGATCTTGCCTCAACGCGCCCGCAGGCGGCACGAGTTCTGGTCGGTCAGCCGGCGTCCAAGGTGCTTGAGCTTGTTCCCCGTCTGTTCAGTCTGTGCGGAAAGGCCCAAGGTGCCGCCGCATGGCTCGCTTTGCAGGCTGCTCGCGGCGAGCAGCCTGACGAAGTCGTGCTGCAAGACGTCACGCGTGCCGTCGTACTTGAGGCGATTGGAGAACATTTGTGGCGATTGCTGCTGGACTGGCCTCCATTAGGCGGCCAGCCTGCGCGAAAGAGCGAGTTTCTCGACTGGCGCAGGCGTTTGCTGGCCGCTTCAAGCCCTGAGGCCGCAGCACTTGTCGGCACCGGGCTTGCTGCGTGGCTGGATGAGCAAGCGCCAATGGCTGTCGAGCGAACGGAACGAGCCTTGTCAGCCATGCCGGGTGAGTTGCTGCCTTGGATGCTGGCGGATCAATGGGCGCGGCAGCCTTTTGCCGAGTCTTTCGCCGAACGGCCAAGCTTCGCTGGCTCGCCAGCCGAAACCGGCCCGTTGGCCCGTTGGGCGGGGCTCGCCGACGTGGCTGTGTTGCATGCGTCCGGGCAGGGTGTCGCTGCGCGTCTGGTCGCGCGTTATGCCGATCTGCGTTTTCTCGCCGCCGCACTGCTTGAACCGCAGCGTCTCTCTGGCTGGCTTGATGCCGCGCCGCTTGCCGAGAATGTCGGGTTGGCTCGCGTTGAGACGGCGCGTGGGCTGCTCCTGCATCTGATGCAGGTCAACGACGGCAGGGTGGGGCGCTATGTTATCGTTGCTCCGACTGAATGGAATTTTCATCCGCAGGGCGCTTTTGTTCGCGAAATCACCGGCTGTCTGGCGCCCAGCCGTGTCGCAGCTGAAGCGGCAGCGCGCCGGCTGGCGCTGGCGCTCGATCCCTGCGTGGCGTACGAAATTGTAGTGAATGAGGTAACCGGGAATGCATGAAATGTCGCTCGCCGAAGGGGTGCTGCAGATTGTCGAGGATGCGGCGCGTGCTTCTGGCGATGACGCTTTCTTGCGCGTCAAGACGGTGTTCATCGAAATCGGCCAGCTTTCGTCGGTCGAGCCCGATTCGATGCGCTTCTGTTTTGACGCGGTCACCCGCGGTACGCTGGCCGAAGGCGCAAAACTTGAAGTGATCGAGGTGCCCGGCGAAGGATTGTGTTTCAATTGCAACAAGACCGTGCCGCTTGCGGCGCTGTACGACCCCTGCCCTGCCTGCGGCGGTTACCCGGTCCAACCGACTGGCGGAACCGAAATGCGGGTCAAGGAGCTGGAGGTCGAATAATAAGACGGAGACAAAAGATGTGTACGACCTGTGGTTGCGCCGCCGGGGAAGCCCGCATAGAAGGCGAGAATTTGCATACGCACGAGGATGGCACGACCCATTCGCATGCGTCGAATAAATCCGGCATGACTTACACCGCCGTTGCGGCGGGGCATTCGCATTCGCATCGTCACGCGGACGGCAGTGTTCATGTGCATTCGCACGATCATGCCGACACCGCCGTGCATGACGACGACGGTGCGCATGCGCATGACCACGAAGGCGCGATGCATTACGGCCACGGCCCGGCCGGTGCGCATGCGCCGGGGATGACGCAGTCGCGCATGGTGCAGATCGAGCGCGATATCCTTTCGAAAAACGATGGCTACGCGGCGCAGAACCGTGCGCGTTTCGACGAGCAGGGCATTTTCGCGCTCAACCTGGTTTCCAGCCCCGGTTCCGGCAAAACCACGCTGCTCTGCCGGACCATCGAGGCGCTCAAGAGCAAGCTGTCGATTGCGGTCGTCGAAGGCGACCAGCAGACCAGTCACGACGCCGAGCGCATCCGCACAACCGGGGTTCCGGCGCTGCAGATCAATACCGGCAAGGGCTGTCATCTCGATGCCTTCATGGTCGGCGCGGCGCTGCAGAAACTCGCGCCGGCGGATGATTCCTTGCTGCTCATCGAGAACGTCGGCAATCTCGTTTGTCCGGCCGCTTTTGATCTCGGTGAAGCGCACAAGGTGGCGATCCTCTCGGTGACCGAAGGCGAAGACAAGCCGCTCAAGTACCCGGACATGTTCCGTGCCGCGTCGCTGATGCTGCTCAACAAGATCGATCTGCTGCCCTACGTTTCCTTCAAGCTCGATCTGGCTATCGAGTATGCGCGCAGGGTCAATCCGGAATTACAGGTGATCCAGGTCTCGGCAACGACCGGCGAGGGTTTCGATGCTTGGCTGGCCTGGCTCGAAGCGGGCTGTGCCGGGCGGCAAACCAGAAAGCAGGAAACGGTGGCGTCGCTCAAGCGACGCATCGCCGAGTTGGAAGCGCAGGTTTCTGCCAGCGTACGGGGTTGATATGTCTGAGAGTCTGATTTGCCAACGCATTCGCGTTAGCGGTGTTGTTCAGGGCGTCGGATTTCGCCCCTTCGTCTGGCGGCTGGCCCGCGAACTCGCCCTGACCGGCTGGGTGCGCAACGATTCGCGCGGCGTTGAAATCGAAGTTTGCGGTGCTGCCGAGCAGGTATTCAACCTCGTTGAGCGACTGCAGCGCGAAGCGCCACCACTGGCGCGCATCGATTCGGTCAAGGCGCATAAGGCGCGCCTTGACAATGTTGCCGACGATTTCGTGATCATCGATAGCCGCGGCGGGCGGGCGGCGACGATGATCGGCCATGACACGGCAGTGTGCTCCGAATGCCTTGCCGAAATGTTCGATTCGGCCAGCCGGCGCTGGCGCTACGCATTCACCAACTGCACTCACTGCGGCCCACGCTATACGATCAGCCGTGGCCTGCCCTACGACAGGACGCGCACCAGCCTGAATTCTTTCGCTCTGTGCAACAAGTGCCAGGGCGAATACCGGCGGCCCGAAGACCGCCGTTTTCATGCCGAAGCTAATTGTTGCCCGAAGTGCGGGCCGCAACCGACGTTGGTTGGCATGGAAGGCCAGTCGCTGCCCGGCGATCCGATCGAGCAAGCCGTGAACCTCCTGCGCCAGGGGAAGATTCTGGCGAT
>CAJAHZ010000228.1 GCA_903939665.1 uncultured Pseudomonadota bacterium
CACGAAAATCACCGGAATGGATTCCGAACCCGGGTGCTCGCGCAGACGCCGAGCCACCTCGAAACCATCCATGCCGGGCATCATGATGTCGAGCAAGACGAGATCCGGCGGGCTGTCCGATTGGCAGATGTCGAGCGCCTTCTGACCATTCGAGGCCGTGCGCACTTCAAACTCCCCCTTGAGCAATTCGTAGAGAAGCTGCAGATTGGCTGGCGTATCGTCCACCAACAACACGGTGGATTTTTCAGTCGCAATTTCATCGCGCACGACAGGCGCTGCGACCGGGCTCTCGCTGGGCGCAGCCGGCTGGCGCGACAAAGCCCTTTCAATCCGGCTGACCAACTGGTTGCTGGTGTAGGGCTTGACGAGAAGATCGGTCACGCCCGCGGCAATCGCCTCGCCGATCCGTCCGTGGTCGGCCTCAGCGGTAATCATCACGAACGGCAGCTGTGCGGTTTCCGGGTTTTCACGCAGCGTCTTGAGCAATTCCAGCCCGGACATCACCGGCATGTTCCAGTCCGAGAGAATGATGTCGACACGCTGTCGCCCGATGATCTGCAGCGCATCCTTGCCGTTGCCGGCACTCGGAACATTCTCGATTTCCATGCCGCGCAATAGCGAAACCATGCTGTTGCGCATGGCACTGATATCGTCGACCACGAGGACTACGGTTTCTTTGGCAATCATCTTCTGACCTCGTTCATGTCGTAATGAGTTGGTGAAGTTTCCCGCATCGTAGCACCGCCTGAGTCGGCTTATAAGTCCACACCGAGGGTCCGGCATCTCTGCGCAAGAAGAAGCAGCGCCGGCTCAAAATCGAACTCCCGGATGGCGTTGCCGATTTCGTCATAGCCGTCGCCGAAAGCGTTACGCAGCAAATCTGCATTGGCATAAAGAAGATCGCCCGACGCCGGATTATCCCTGGCCAGCAGCCGGGCAAGTTGCTCGCAGACCTGCACAAGCATTTTCTGGTCGATCGGGACCGCCTCTTTTACAGCGACCGTCTCGGCAGGCAGGCAGGCTTCGAGTGCCGTGACAAGCGCGCCCAGCAGCTGCGCTTGCGCATCCAGCAACAGGGCGACAGCCTCAGGCGCCAAATTTTGCGCGATCGCCGCTTCAAGCGCTCCGGCGCCGGCCTGCAAATCTCCGGCACCAATGCTGCCGGCCAGGCCCTTCAAGGTATGCGCCAGTCGCTCCGCGGTGCTCCGATCGCCGCTGTCGAGTGCCGCTCTGATCTGCTCCGACGTGTATTTCTGGCCGCGGGCAAATCTTCTCAGGAGCAGGAGATACGACTGCTTGTTGCCCAGCACACTCTTCAAGCCGGTAAACGTATCGAGCCCCGGCAGGTCGACCGGCAGTGCGAGCGAGCTACCCGCATCTGCCCCAGTCGGCGCGCCGAGCCAGGTCGTTGCAAGACCGCCGGTCGGTCGGATCCATCGCTGCAGGGTTCGCCACAGCAGCTCAGGAACAATGGGTTTGGTGACAAAATCGACCATGCCAGCCGCAAGACATTTCTCCCGGTCGACCTGCATTGCATTGGCGGTCATCGCGACGATCGGGATATGCCGGTACGGCACACGTTTTCTGATTTCCAGCGTTGCGGTGATGCCGTCCATGACCGGCATCTGCATGTCCATCAGCACCATGTCGTAGGTTTCTTCCTGGATCTTCTGCACGGCAATCTGTCCATTGTCGGCGACGTCCACCGTAAAACCGGCAGTGTTCAGCAAGCCGCAAGCCACCTCCTGATTCAACTCGTTATCCTCCACCAACAGGATACGGGCGCCTCGCAAGGAGGCCAGACTGGATTGCGCCTGTGCCGCACTATTTCGCATGTCGTCCTGATGGCTAGCCGACGTGTGCCTTTCCTGCCCCTTGCCCAGCCGGGCGGTAAACCAGAACGTGGAGCCGTGGCCTGGCACGCTATCGACCCCGACGGCGCCGCCCATCAGCTCGGCCAATTGCTTGGAAATGGCCAGCCCGAGGCCGGTACCGCCGTACTTCCGGGTGGTCGATGCGTCCGCCTGCTGAAAGCTCTGAAAAAGCCGGCTGCGCTGCTCTTCGTCAAGGCCAATGCCGGTATCGCGCACGGCAAAGCGCAAGGCGATTTCGCCATCGTTTTCTTCGAGCTTGCGCACGATGATCTCGATCCGTCCCCGCGCGGTGAATTTGACGGCATTGTTGCCGTAGTTGATGAGAATTTGCCCCAGCTTTACCGGATCGCCGATCAGTGCGGCAGGCACATTTGCGGCCACGTCAAAGACCAGCTCGAGCCCCTTGGCCACCACTTTTTCGGTAATGAGATTGGCGACGTTATCGAGCACCTCAAACAGGTCAAGCTCGGTATGTTCGACACTGACCTTGCCGGCGCTGATCTTGGAAAAGTCGAGAATCTCGTTGATGATTTCCAGCAGATGATTGCCCGATTGCTGAATTTTCTTCAGATAATCCTGCTGCCTTGGATTCAGTTCCGTTTTAAGCGCGAGGTGCGACAAGCCGATGATGGCATTCATCGGCGTGCGTATTTCGTGGCTCATGTTGGCGAGGAAATTTCCCTTCATCCGGTCGGCGTCCTCCGCCAGATTCTTGGCCTTTTCAAGTTCGCGCTCAGCCCCTTTGCGCAAGGTGATGTCGGTAATCACTCCGAGCAAGCCGCCACGCGAACCATCATAGAGGTCGAAGGCGCGCACGAGATAATGCATGTCGTGCGCCTTGCCGTCGGCAAGCATCATCTGCTGATCACGCTGGGCAAATCCGCCGGCGCGAATCAGCCACATATCCTCCTCGTGATACGACTCGCGCATTGCCTGCGGCAGATAATCGAGTTCGATCGCGGTTCTTCCCTTGAGCGCATCGCGAGACAAGCCGAAGGCCTCCTCGTAGGCCTTGTTGCAGCCAAGAAAACGCCCCTCCATATCCTTGTAAAAGATAATGTTCGGAATGGCATCAACCAGCGCATCGATCAGCGCCAGCTGATCCGACACCTCCTTTTGCGTGTCGCGAAGCTCGGTGATGTCAAAGAACCAACCCAATATCGCGGGTTGATTCTCAAATGTGATATGAAAATAGGAACCGAGCACCCACATCGGTTCGCCGTCCAGCGTTTTCAGCGCCAGCGTACGGTTTACGATGGAATCCCCGTTCGCCAGAATGGCCGACACTTCGTGGAATTCCATCGGGTTCTGGTAGAAGCGCAGCGGTGATTTTCCGATGACTTCAGAATGCGGAACACCGAACAGATCCGCATACCCTTTGTTGGCGAACACGGTAATCTGGTCGCTGTCACGCATCACGCGCACCGCGATCGGACTCGTTTCCAGAATCAGCTGCTGTTCGGCGTAGGCAATCTGCAGCGCCTCATCGGCCCGTTTTATCCCGGTGCGGTCTTCGAGCATCCACACCGTCCCCTGAGAGGGATCGTCTGGACGCACCGCGTAAGCGTTCAAACTCACCCAGATATCAGCGCCGCTCTGGCTGCGCATGAATATTTCGCTGCGAAACGGCTTGCCTTGCGACAACAAAGGCAGCGCGAGACGGTCGATTTCGGCATCTTCGGTGTCGGAGCGGAAAAGCACGCGCGTCGCCCGGCCGAGCGCGTCGTTCGCGGAAAAGCCAAAAATCTCGGCAAATTTCGGATTATGTCGTTGCAATTTTCTGTCACGCGTAACGAGAATGCCGATCGACGCATTGGTCATGATCGCGTCAAGCTCGCTCAAGACGGCATCCAGGCTTTCCTTGGCGCGGCGCTTGTCCTCGATATCCTCGAACATCCAGATGGTGCCGCGTTCGGTATATTCAGGATCAAAGGCCTTGGCAAAAACACGGCACCAGACGAGGCTTCCATCCTTGCGCCGGTATTGAATCTCGCCGCTATAGAACTGCCCGGAAATCAGAAGCGGGCCGACTTTCCGCCCAAACTCCTCATAGCACGCTGCGTTGGAAAACACCGAAACGCCGGGCAGGCCAACCAGTTCGTCGTGCGTATAGCCCAGAATCTCGGCAGCCCGCGGGTTAGCGCGCTGAAGAATACGGTCGCGCGAGTAGACGATGCCCATCGAAGCGTTTGTAAAAATCGCGTCGAGTTCGAGCAGCGACTGTCGCTGCGTCATTTCGGCGGCATGGCGCGCCGTAATATCGCTGATGATCCATACCGTCCCCTGCTTCGGATTGCCGGGGTCGACGAGATAGGCGTGTGACTCGCCCCAGAAGGTGGTGGTGTTCTGACGCTGGAACAACACCTCGGCGCTGTACGGGCGCCCCATCGAGAGCATGGCATGGCCCGCCAGGCTGATGGCCTGAAAGGCGTCTTCGGAAGGATAAAGCGCACGGGTCAACTGCCCGATGCCGGTATCGCCGTCATAGCCGAAAAGATCACCGAAGGCGCGGTTGTAGCGGACGATCCGGCGCTCCTGCGAGAAACCGATGGCAACCGGCGCGTTGGCCATGATCGCGTGGTATTCGAGCATGGTGCGCCAGTCGATACGCGCGGGTTCTCGTTCCCTCTCCTCGGCAAGCGATGTTCCGGAAAGCAGAATGGACGTGCCGGAGGTCGTCGGCAGGACTCGCAAGACGCCGGAGCGGGCAATTCCGTCCGTTGTGCGAAAAGGCGTAGCAAGTGGTGCCCCGCCGGTCGCGCCAGTCAGTACACGATCGATCCACTCGGCGGATTCCGGGTGCGAAATCAGCTCTTTCAGCGGCACGCCGATCAGCGTCTCGCCAGCGTGCCCGAGCAGCGCGCAAAACGCCTCGTTGGCAAACTGAATTTCTCCGCTGCGCTCGACAACAAGCAGCGGAATACCGATCCAGGAGAGCGTTGCGACGTCTTGTGGAGCCTCACGCATCGGCCAATTCCCATGAAGGAGCCAGCCGTCCCTGGTGAGATACGGCTTCCGGCAAAAGCAAATATCCCCGGCGCCGGACCCTGTCCCGCAACACAGCGCTCAAGCGCAGTATATCGATTCCACCCCGCTTTGTGGCGCTGAGGGAAAGCGTCAATTCAGGCATCCACGAATGTGGTTTGCGAGAGTTGGATGACAGCTCTGACGTTTCAACCACGATGATTTACACTCACACCCTTGAACGCGCAAACGTCTGCCTGATCACCCTCGGGCGACTGCGCAGGCCGGAACAAAACGGGAGCCTGTTGCGCTCTCCCGCGCTGCGGAATTTTTATTGATGCCTCATCGAATTCTCAAAACTGCTGCGCGCGGCATGCTTGACGCCTACGAGGCGCTGCTTGCCACGCGGGGTTTCGTTGCCGACGCGGCGCAGTGCACGGCTGCCGAGCGCCTGCAGCGGCTTTATCAGGAATTGCTGTCGTTCAAGGTAGCGCGGCGCGGCACCTTGCGGCGTATTTTTTCGCCGCCGTCGCCACCGCGCGGTTTGTACTTCGGGGGGGGGGTCGGGCGCGGCAAGAGCTTTCTGATGGATTGTTTCTACGACGCCGTGCCTTACCGGCGCAAGCGGCGCATCCACTTCCATGCATTCATGCACGACATCCATCGCCAGTTGAACGGACTGAAGGGTGAGAGCGACCCGCTGCTGAAAGTGGCCGAGCGTATTGCCGGAGAGGTCCGGCTGATCTGCTTCGACGAGTTCCATGTTTCCGACATTGCCGATGCGATGATTCTTGGCCGGCTGCTTGAGGCCCTGTTCGAACGCGGCGTGATCTTTGTCATGACATCAAACTATCCGCCGGACGATCTCTACCCGAGCGGCCTGCAACGCGAGAATTTCCTGCCGACGATTGCGCTGATCAAGTCGCAGGTCGACGTGCTGCAGATCGACGCTGGCGTCGACTACCGGCTGCGCACGCTGGAGCAGCTTGAAATTTTTCATTACCCGGCCGATGCCTCGGCTGAGCTGAAAATGGCCGAATATTTTGCAGCAATGGCCAACGGCGTTGGGACGGCGGGTGGCAACGTCAAAGTGCTCGGGCGCGCCATTCAGACCTTGCGACGCGGCAACGGCGTAATCTGGTTTGACTTCAAGACGCTATGCGGGGGCCCGCGTTCACAAAACGACTATCTGGAGCTGGCGCGCGGCTATCACACGGTATTGCTCTCGGGCATTCCAAAAATGTCGGCGCACATGGCTTCCGAAGCGCGACGATTCACTTGGCTAGTCGATATTTTTTACGACCACAAAGTCAAGCTGATCGCCACCGCCGATGGCGCGCCAGATCAGCTCTACACGGAGGGTACACAGGCCGGCGAGTTCTTCCGCACGGCCAGCCGCCTGACCGAAATGCGCTCACGCGAGTACCTGGGGCTGCCGCACCTGTCGTGACTTTCCGGGGGTTACACCATGCGCCGACTATTACTGCTTGTGTTTTTCTGTCTCCCCCTGCTCGCTGTGGCGCAGCAGGAAATGGAGATCATTCCGCTCAGACATCGCACCGTAGACCAGGTCATCCCGGCGCTGCAGCCCTTTGTCGAGCCGGGTGGCGCGCTCTCGGGGATGAACAACCAGCTGATTCTGCGAGGCTCAGCAAGAAACCGCGAGCAGATCAAGCAGGCCCTTGCCGCGATCGATACGCCGGCGCGCCGGCTGATGATCCGGGTCAGCCAGAACCGCGACGCCGAGAGCCGGCAGCAGGGCGGCGAGGTGTCGGGCAACGTCGGCACAGGTAGCAAGGTGCGCGTCATCCAGCCGTCGGGCGGCACCGTCGCCGGTGGCGCGCAGATCGAAATGCGGCGCGGCGACGCCAGCGTCACAACCCGTGTCTATGACACGCGCAGCACGCGCGATACGCGAAGCAGCCAGTCCGTACAGGTCGTTGAAGGCGGTCGCGCTTTCATCCAGGTCGGGCAGTCCCTACCCTTGCCATTGCGCCAGGTGGTGCTCGGCCCGAACGGCGTGGTGGTCACCGACAGTACCGTCTATCGCGACATCGGCCAGGGTTTTTACGCCGTGCCGCATCTGGCCGGCGACCGGGTGACGCTGGAGATCAGCCCGCAATTCGATACGCCGGGGATTCAGGGCTCGGGCAACGTCAATGCCGTGAATACGCAACGCATGACGACCACGGTATCCGGACGTCTGGGCGAGTGGATCGAGCTTGGCGGCAGCGGCCAGCAGGCCGACGGGCGCGATCGCGGCAATCTGGGCATCGGCACCAGCGAAGTGCGTGACAGGCGCAGCGTGTGGCTATTGGTTGAAGAGTTGCGCTGAAGCTTTGCCGTTCAAAAAATCTCGACGTCCTGGCAGAGCTGATTGCGCCCCGCGTCCTTGGCCTGAAGGAGTAGCGCGTGCGCGCGTCCGGTAAGTGCCGCCGTAGTATCCCCGGCGCATTCGGTTACGCCACCGCTGATGGTGATGGTCACGCCGGCGAGGTTATCGAAAACTTCGGATGCAATCTGGGCACGGATACGCTCAAGCGGAATCATCGCGCCATCAAGGTGAACGTTGGGCAGGATCAGCAGGAATTCGCCGCCGCCATAGCGGCCCACGATATCAATGCCGCGCAGCGCTTCGCGAATCCGGCGAGCGACGCCAGAAAGCACGCGGTCGCCCATTGCCCGGCCGTGGGTTTCGTTGATTTCCCGAAAACGGTCGATGTCGATCAGTGCAATCGTTGACGGCGTGCCATAACGTCTGGCGCGCTGGCACTCCTCGTCCAGCAAATACAGGGTGTGACGCCGGTTGAACGCATCGGTCAGCGGGTCGCGCACCGACAATTGTTCAAGCTTGGCTTCCAGCCAGCGCCGCTCGCTGACATCGGACATGCTGAGGAGAACGCGGCGAATGCTTCCATCATCAGCGAAAACCGGCAGAACATTGGCGTTTACCCAGCGGCTCGGCGCACCGGCATCGTTGACTCCGAGAACGCGGTTGTGGATGGCGCAGCGGCTGCGCAACACCGCTGCCGCCGGCTGATTTTCTTCAGTCAGAGCGATGCCGCTTTCGTCAGTGAACAAGGCCGGGCCATCGTTAAGCATGGCGCGCGCCTGCGCATTGCTTAGACAGACCTCGGCATCCGACGCATAAACCAGCAGTGCGACACCGAGGCAATCGAGCAACATTGCATAGCGTTCGATTTCAGCATCGTCAGCCCGCAGTGCCGGCGCCCCGGCGTTGAAGTTGACAACGGTCATTACGCAGCCGCGAGGGCCTGATCCAGGTCGGCGAGCAGGTCGTCGATGTGCTCGATGCCGACCGACAACCGGATCATGTCTTCCGATACGCCGGCCTTGACGAGTTCGGCGGGTGCCAGTTGCCGATGCGTGGTCGAAGCCGGGTGACAGGCCAGCGATTTGGCATCGCCGATATTGACCAGACGGGTGAAGAGTTGCAGCGCATCCTGGAAGCGCCCACCGGCTTCAAAACCCGCGCAATGGGTGCCCTTGACGCCAAAGGTGAGAATCCCCGACGCCTTGCCGCCCATATACTTTTTCACCAGCGCATGATCCTTGTGCTCGGGCAGGCCGGCATAATTGACCCACGATACCTTGGCGTGCCCAAGCAGGAATTCAGCGACCTTCTGCGTATTTTCGCAGATGCGATCCATGCGCAGCGGCAGCGTTTCAAGGCCCTGCAGCAGCAGAAAAGCGTTGAACGGCGAAATCGCCGCGCCCATGTTGCGCAGCGGTACGACGCGCGCGCGGCCAATGAAGGCGGCCGGGCCGAGGGCTTCGGTATAGACCACGCCATGGTAGGAAACATCAGGCTCGTTGAGGCGCTTGAATCTGGCCTTGTGCTCGGCCCATGGGAACTTGCCGCTATCGACGATCATGCCGCCGATTGAGTTGCCGTGGCCGCCGATGTATTTGGTCAGCGAGTGCACGACAATGTCGGCACCATGTTCAAACGGGCGGCACAGGTAGGGCGACGGCACGGTGTTATCGACGATCAGCGGCACGCCGTGGCGATGCGCGATGGCAGCGAGCTGTTCGAAGTCGGTCACGTTGCCGAGCGGATTGCCGACCGACTCGCAGTAAATCGCCTTAGTCTTTTCATCGATCAGCTTCTCGAAACTGGCCGGATCGCGGTAGTCGGCAAAGCGCACGTCAATGCCGTATTGCGGCAGCGTGTGGGCAAACAGGTTGTAGGTGCCGCCATAAAGCGTCGCCGCCGAAACGATGTTATCGCCGGCTTCGGCAATCGTCATGATCGCGTAGGTGATCGCTGCCTGGCCCGAGGCCAGCGCCAGCCCGGCGATGCCGCCTTCCATCGCGGCAACGCGCTTTTCGAGCACGTCCTGCGTCGGGTTCATGATGCGCGTGTAGATATTGCCCTGCACCTTGAGATCGAAAAGATCGGCGCCATGCTGCGTGCTGTCGAACGAATATGAGGTTGTCTGGTAGATCGGCACGGCAACGGCTTTGGTCGTTGCCTCTGGGCTGTAGCCGGCGTGGATGGCGAGCGTTTC
>CAJAHZ010000229.1 GCA_903939665.1 uncultured Pseudomonadota bacterium
CATCGTCTTGATGCGGCCGGCTTCAGATTTGGATTCTGCTTCCAGGCGGGCTTCCTTCTGCTCGAGCCAGCTTGAATAGTTGCCTTTCCACGGGATGCCCTGGCCGCGGTCGAGTTCGAGAATCCACTCGGCGGCGTTGTCGAGGAAGTAACGGTCGTGGGTGACGGCGACCACGGTGCCGGGGAAGCGCACAAGGAACTGTTCCAGCCACTCGACCGATTCGGCGTCAAGGTGGTTGGTCGGCTCGTCGAGCAGCAGCATGTCTGGCTTGGAAAGCAGCAGCTTGCACAGCGCAACGCGGCGCTTTTCGCCACCGGACAGGTTCCTGATCTGCGCATCCCAAGACGGCAGACGCAGTGCATCGGCAGCGAGTTCGAGCTGGCTGGCAAGGTCGGAGCCGGCGGTAGCGATGATCGCTTCCAGTCTTGCCTGCTCTTCGGCCAGCTTGTCGAAATCGGCGCCTTCTTCAGCGTAGGCTGCGTACACGGCTTCAAGTTTTTCCTGCGCCTGCATGACTTCGCCCATGCCGGATTCGACTTCCTGGCGAACGGTTTTTTCCGGGTCGAGTTCAGGTTCTTGCGGCAGATAGCCAATCCGTAGATTGGGCATTGGCGTGGCTTCGCCGATGATGTCCTTGTCGACCCCGGCCATGATGCGCAGTACGGTCGATTTGCCCGAACCGTTGAGGCCGAGCAGGCCGATCTTGGCGCCGGGGAAGAAGGAGAGGGAGATGTCCTTGATGATCTGGCGCTTGGGCGGGACAATCTTGCCCACGCGATTCATCGTAAATACGTATTGAGCCATGGCTGGATTTTTTGCGATTTGAAAGTGGAAACTAGTGGAAAAACGAGCGGCAACGAGCGCGTTGCCGAAAAATGATAGCTTACCCGAGTGAGCGCGGTTTTTGCTGAGTGAATGCGTCAGGTGGCGATGACGTCCTGCTCGATGGTATCGCTGCACACGCGGTTACGGCCTTCGTGCTTGGCTTGGTAGAGCAGGGCGTCTGCCCGGGAAATGAAGCTTTCCTGTGATTCGCCAGCGCGGTAGGCAACGACTCCCGCGCTGATCGTAACGGAGATGCTGCTACCGTCGATGGCGTGTTTTTGTTGCTCGATACGGGCACGCAGTGTATTGGCAACACTGGCCGATGCGGGCAGATCCGTGTTGGTGAGGATGATGAGAAATTCCTCGCCGCCCCAGCGACAGGCAATGTCGGCGTTGCGTATGTTTTCTTTCAGTGTCGCAGCCAAAGCCTGCAGAACCCTGTCCCCGGCGAGGTGGCCGCGGCTGTCGTTAAGCTCCTTGAAACGGTCAATATCAATCAGGATCGCCGACATCGGCGTTTTTTGTCGTGAAGCTTCCCGGGTGCCTTGTTCCAGCAGAAGTTCAAGCGCGTGACGGTTCGCCAGACCGGTCAGGTTGTCAGTTGTTGCCATCTGCTCAAGCCGGCGCTGGTAGCGGTTGATGGTTAAATGGACGACCAGCAGGACGGTGAAAGTAATCGCGCCACAGAGCAGCAGGTTGAGATAAAGCGTCTTCTGGATCCCGTTCAGCGCCTTGTCTTCCTGCTTGACGACCAGTAGATGCCACTTGAGTTCAGGGATGTAGCGCGCGTTGAGAAAGTACTGGTGTCCATCATCCTGGTACTCGAAAGTGCCATTGGCCGCTTTCAGGATCGCGTCAGCGTGATCACGCATGCCTGCGATTTCGCGGATGTTGGCGCGGGTCGTGCCCTTTTTGCTTGCATCGGCCTTGCCTGAAAGCACGATGTGGCCGGTGGCGTCCACCAGGTAGATATTGCGGTCGTAGCGCTGCTGGTAGTCGGAAATCATGCGCGCAACCGAATCAACCGCCAGACCGACACCGGTTGCGCCGATCAGGCGTTGGTCGTAGTCGAACACCTGGTAATTGATGAAAATAGTCAGTTTGTTGCGGTTCGCGAGATCCGGGTCAACGTTGATCTCGTAAGGTTCGCTCATGCTGCGAACGCGAAAATACCAGGCGTCACGTGCATCTTCGGTGCTCACGGTTTTCAGTGCGCCGCCAGCCTGATAGTAGGACCGGGTCTTGTCGGAGACGAAGAAGCTGGTCATGGCGCCGTAATGCACCATCACTTCCTTGAGGTAGCGCGTCATCTGGCCGACATCACGCTCGCCGCCTACTACCCAGTCGCGCAAAAAGGTGTCGCGCGACATCATTGAGGAAATCAGAATCGGACGTACGAGGTCTTTTTGAATCTCGGAATAGACATTGTCCGAGGTCAGCGGCAGTTCACTGGCGACGATTGATTCACGAATCGAATCACGCGAGACAAAATAACTGACCAAAGTCGTTGCCAGAAATCCAGCGCTGAGCAGCAGCCAAAGCGCGGTGATCAGCTTGGCCTTGTCGCTGACCGATCGGGAGTGATTCATGGTGGGTGGGAGGACATTGGACGAGGCTGTCAATGTACGTCAAAACGGGTGCTTGTGGCACTCAAATAAAGGTGGCGCGCCGCGGCTCAGGCCACTTCCAGCGTCAGGATGATTTGCCCTTCGGTGACCGAATCGCCTGCGGCGACGTGCAATTCAACTACGCGACCGGCGCTCGGCGTGGGAATGTCGAGTGCGACCTTGCCAGTTTCGAGCACAATCAGCGTGTCTTCGTATTCCACCGTATCGCCCGGCAGCACCAGCACATCATCGACGACGACCTCTCCGCTCCCGCAATTGCCGCAGGACTCCCAGCATTCAGGAAATTTTGGGACACGGACTTCAACAATTTTACTCATTGGCGATGCGCAGTTTCAGGAAAAAAGCAGGGCCACGCTCGTTGTAGCCGAGCATGGCCCTTGTTCAGGTGCTTCGTATTGTAATGGATAGCACTTGCCGCAGCCTTGACCTGAGGGCTTGCAATTTTTGCTTTTCCCCGCCTGTACAGGTCTGGCGTGGTTTTTTTGCTATTTTTCGACAAAAGCCCGTTCGATAACGTAGTCACCCGCCGCGCCGATATGCGGTGAAACCTCGAAGCCGCGCTGGTCGAGCAAGGTGCAACAGTCCTTGAGCATGGCCGGACTGCCGCAGATCATGGCGCGGTCGTGTGCCGGATCAAGCGGTGGCAGGCCGATGTCGGCAAACAGTTTGCCGCTTTCAATCAGGTCGGTCAGGCGGCCCTGATTGCGGAAAGGCTCGCGAGTGACCGTCGGGTAATAAACCAGTTTGTCGCGCACGAGGTCGGCAAAGTATTCATGGTTTGGCAATTCGTCGGCGATGAACTCGCGATACGCCAGTTCGCTTACCGTGCGCACTCCGTGGATCAGCACCACTTTCTCGAAGCGCTCGTAGGTCTCCGGGTCCTGGATCAGGCTGATGAAGGGCGCCAGCCCGGTGCCGGTTGATAGCATGTAGAGGTTCTTGCCCGGTTTCAGGTCGCGCAAGACCAGCGTGCCCGTTGGTTTGCGGCTGACGACGATCTCGTCGCCTGCCTTGAGGTGCTGCAGTTTCGAGGTCAGCGGGCCGTTTTGCACCTTGATGCTGAAGAACTCAAGATGCTCGTCGTGGTTGGCGCTGGCGATGCTGTAGGCGCGAGTCAGTGGCCGGCCTTCCTGTTCCATGCCGATCATCACGAACTGCCCATTGAGAAAGCGCAGGCCGGCGTCGCGTGTAGTGCGGAAGCTGAACAGGTCGTCATTCCAGTGATGAACGGAGAGGATGCGCTGGGTGGAGTGATTGCTCATGATTTGAACCGCTGGCTGTTTTCGATGGGATAGATAGTAATCCGCGCTATGGTATTGGTAAAATGGATTGTTTGAATAACAAACATCTACGGAATAGATATGAGATTTACTTTGCGTCAGATGGCCATATTTGTCGCGGTAGCACGCCACGAGAGTGTTTCTCGTGCAGCGCAGGCACTGTCACTATCGCAATCGGCGACCAGCACGGCGCTGGGCGAACTGGAGCGTCAATACGACACGCAGCTTTTTGATCGTGTCGGCAAGGCGCTGCGTTTGAACGAGCTTGGGCGAAACCTGTTGCCGCAAGCCGTTGAGCTGATCGAGCGCGCCGAAGGGCTGGAAACGATGCTCGAAGGACGGGCGGGTTTCGGCAGGCTGCGTATCGGTGCGACGCTGACCATCGGCAACTACCTCGCCACCTTGATCGTTGCGGATTTTCTCAAGCGCCACCCTGAAAGCGAAGTGCAATTGCAGGTGCATAACACGGCGCATATCGTCGATCAGGTGGTGCGTTATGAGCTTGATCTGGGGCTGATCGAAGGCAACTGCCGGCATCCTGACCTCGTTGTCGAGCCGTGGGTGGAGGATGAACTGGTCGTTTTCTGCGCGCCGAATCATCCGCTGGCCGGAAAAGGCGCGGCGACGCTGGCCGAGTTGTCGGGCGAATCGTGGATTGTTCGCGAAACCGGCTCCGGAACACGGGAGACGCTTGATCAGGCGCTTCGCCATCACCATTCGGAACTGAAAATTCGGCTGGAACTTGAGCATACCGAGGCGATCAAGCGCGCTGTCGAATTCGGCCTTGGCATCGGTTGCATCTCGCGTCTGGCCTTGCGCGAGGCGTTCCGGCGCGGCAGCCTGGTCGCTATCGCGACGCCAGAACTCGATTTGCGACGCTATTTTCATTTCCTCTGGCACAAGCGAAAATTTCAAACCGCCGGCATGCGCGAATTCGTTGCCTTGTGCAGAGCGTTGACCGCGGGCGTAGCGCGCAGCGACGAGATTGTCCTGCCGCTTATCCCTTAGGCGGTGCGGAGGGCTTTGAAACGAAGCCGTAGCGTTGAGAAACCTCGGCGCGGCGCAGCAAGTGTACGGGAAGCCGTTGTTCCTGCCATTGCAGGGTCAGCGTGCTCAGCGTACCTGGCGTCTGCGCCAGCAAATCAAGCAGCGCCGCATCGTCGGCAGCCTCCCCGTTGGCTTGGCGCAGGCAGCCCAGAAAGGCGGCAAGGTCACGGTCACAGAGCAGGGCGATGCCATCGGGCAATTCAAGCAGCAGATTGCCTTCCTCGTCGAATGCGACCGAAAGGATGTCTTTTACTGGCTCGCCGGTGTGGGTTTCCAGTGCCAGCCTTTGATTCTGTGGTAGCAGGGTGTTCTCGGAGCTCAGGCGCAATACCCAGGGGGTGTAGTCAAGTTCGACGAACACTCGC
>CAJAHZ010000230.1 GCA_903939665.1 uncultured Pseudomonadota bacterium
CTCTGTGAAATCCCCGCCGACATCATCAAATTCGACCGCTCGCTGATCGAAAACATTGGCGACTCCGAGCGCGCCCGACTGTTTCTGCGCAAAACCGTCGAACTGGTCCGGGTTTCGCATCCCTTCATCCTGTTCGAAGGCATCGACGATCTGGGGCAGGCCGGCCAGATTCCCGAGATGGGCGGTCACGCCGTTCAGGGCTACTGGTATGCGCGCCCGATGTCAGCCGATGCGGTGCCTGAATATCTGGCCAGCCAGCAACTAGGCGACGATCTTCAGCAACGTCCTGTTCACCCCGAGTGATCCCAGTAAGCCGCATCGCCAAAAGTATTTTTCAATTGATCCATGAACAAACGCACCCGCAGCGGCAAATGCCGGCGTTGCGGAAAGACAGCATAAATCCCCATCGGCGGCGCGGCATATTCATCAAGCAACGAAACCAGTCGACCGCAGGTCAAGTCACTACCGACCTCCCACATCGAGCGCCACGCCAAGCCCTCGCCGGCCAGCGCCCACTCGTGCAGCACCGCGCCATCATTGCATTCAAAGCGGCCCGACACCTTGAAGCTTGCCGCCTCGCCACCCGGCACTGCACACAGCGTCCAGCCGCGTTGCTGACCTAGTGACAGGCAATTGTGCGCAACGAGATCATCGGGCGTGCGCGGCGCACTATGGCGCGCAATGTAGCCCGGACTGGCCACCACCACCCGGCGCATTTCGCCAAGCTTGCTGCTGACCAGACTGGAATCGGCCATCTCACCGATCCGTATCGCGCAATCGATGCCTTCGTTCAGCAGATCGACGAGCCGGTCGGTAAGATCCAGCGTCACAGTAACGCCGGGGTTTGCCTGCATGAATGCCGCCACCTGCGGCGCCACGTGACGCCGCCCGAAACCAGCCGGCGCCGACACCTTGAGATGACCACTGGCACGCACACCGCCAAGCGACACCGCCGTTTCAGCGTTGGCCAGATCGTTCAGAATGCGCTGGCAATCCTCAAGAAAGGCCTGCCCTTCGAAAGTCAGCGTCAGCTTGCGTGTCGTGCGCACCAGCAACTTCACCCCGAGACGGGACTCCAGGGCATCGAGACGGCGCCCGATGACTGCCGGCGTAATCCCCTCAACCTGCGCTGCCGCCGAGAGGCTGCCACGCGTTGCCGAATTGACGAAAGCCTCGATCTGCTTGATCTGGTCCATGCCAGCGATTCCATACTAAAAGTAAAAGATACTTTGATTCTATCCGCTCTTATATTTCACCGCAGCATCGAATAAAATTGCGTCATTACCACTTGAACCCTTCGACAGGAGCCATCGAATGAGCCTGAACCTACCCGCCGGCATGCAGATCAACGCACCAATCCAGCCCGGCTACGAAAACATTCTCACCGCTGATGCGCTGGCGCTGGTCGCCAAGTTGCACCGCGCTTTCGAAGCACGTCGCCAGGAACTTCTTCAGGCTCGCATCGCCCGCCAGGCGCGCATCGACGCCGGCGAAATGCCCGATTTTCTAGCTGAGACCAAAGCCATTCGCGAAGGCGACTGGAAGATCGCGCCACTGCCGAAGGCGCTGGAGCGTCGCCGCACCGAAATCACCGGCCCGGTCGAAGCCAAAATGGTGATCAACGCCTACAACTCGGGCGCCGACTCCTACATGACCGACTTCGAGGACTCGAACAGCCCGAAGTGGGACAACCAGATTCAGGGCCAGATCAACATCTACAAGGCGATCCGCCACGAACTCTCGTTCAAAAACGAAGCCGGCAAGGAATATAAACTCAACGACAAGGTTGCCACCCTGCAGATCCGTCCGCGCGGCTGGCACCTCGACGAAAAGCATGTGACCGTTGATGGCCAGCGCGTTTCCGGCGGCATCTTCGACTTCGCTCTCGTCTTCTTCCACAACGCCAAAGAGCAAATCGCGCGCGGCGCCGGCCCGTTCTTCTACCTGCCGAAGATGGAATCGCACCTTGAAGCCCGCCTATGGAACGACGCCTTCGTCATGGCGCAGGATCACATCGGCCTGCCGCAAGGCACGATCAAGGCCACCGTGCTGATCGAAACCATCCTCGCCACTTTCGAGATGGAAGAAATCCTCTACGAACTGCGCAACCACTCTTCCGGCCTCAACGCCGGCCGCTGGGATTACATCTTCTCGTGCATCAAGAAGTTCAAGAAGAACAAGGATTTCTGCCTCGCCCAACGCAGCGCGATCACCATGGAAGTGCCGTTCATGCGCTCTTACGCACTGGCACTGGTCAAGGCCTGCCACAAGCGCGGTGCTCCAGCGATGGGCGGCATGAGCGCGCTGATCCCGATCAAGAACGATCCGGTGGCCAACGAAAAAGCGCTGGCCGGCATCCGCCACGACAAGACGCGCGACGCCAACGACGGCTTCGACGGCGGCTGGGTCGCACACCCGGGCCTCGTGTCGATTGCTGCCGAAGAGTTCCAGAAGGTACTCGGCGAGCGTCCGAACCAGTGGGAGAAACAGCGCGATGAAAACTTCGGCGCCAAGGACTTCCTCAACTTCCAGCCCGAGCAACCAATTACCGAAGCCGGCCTGCGCAACAACATCAACGTGGGCATTCACTACCTCGGCAGCTGGCTTGCCGGCAACGGCTGCGTGCCGATCCACAATCTGATGGAAGATGCGGCCACGGCCGAAATCTCCCGCTCGCAAGTCTGGCAGTGGGTCGTTTCGCCAAAGGGCAAGCTCGACGACGGACGCAAGGTCACGGCCGAAATGGTCCGCGGAATGGTGCCGGAAGAACTGGCCAAGGTAAAAGCCACCGTGACGGCACAGGGTGAAGAGACCGCCACCTATGATCAGGCAGCGGTGATTTTCGAGACAATGTCGCTGTCCGAAGATTACCCGGAGTTTTTGACGCTGCCGCTCTACGAAGCAATGGAATAAGTTTGCCGCAGCCCCCGCAGGGCTGGCGAACTAAAAAAGCGGCGCCTGCGGGTGCCGCTTTTCTTTTGAGGAGCACTGCCATGATTGCTGCACTGAGCCAACTTCTGATCTTCCAATTGATCGGCGAAATCATCGCGCGCGGACTCGAACTGCCGGTGCCAGGCCCCGTCATTGGCATGCTGTTGCTGTTCCTCACCCTGATGGTGCGCAACGGGCCGAAGCCGGAGTTGCAATCGACCAGTCAAAATCTGCTGCAGCACCTTTCGCTGCTGTTCATTCCCGCCGGCACCGGCGTTATCGTGCATTTGCACCGCATCGCCGACGAGTGGCTGGCGCTGCTGCTCTCGCTACTCGTCAGCACCGTCGTTACGCTGGCGGTGACCGCCTTGGTCATGCAGTTTTTTAACGCTCGGCAGAGCGCGGGAGAATGACCATGGCACCGCGCATCAATGACCTGTGGGTTTATCTCTCCGCCTCACCGCTGCTCGGCCTGACCTTGACACTGATCGCCTATCAGGCAGCTTGCTGGATTCACCGCCGCGCCAAGTTCAGCCCACTGGCCAACCCCGTGCTGATCGCCGTGTCTGCCTTGGTGGCCCTGCTGACCGTCACCGGCACGTCGTACCAGACCTATTTCGACGGCGCCCAATTCGTGCATTTTCTGCTTGGGCCGGCCACCGTGGCGCTGGCGGTTCCGCTCTATACCCAGTTCCGGCGCGTACGTGCGCTGCTTGTCCCGGTCGTCGCCGGATTATTGGTTGGCAGCTTTACAGCCGTTGCCTCAGCCGTGCTGGTCGCCCGGTTTTTCGGCGCCAGTCTGGCCACACAACTATCGCTGGCGCCAAAATCGGTAACCACCCCGATCGCCATGGGAGTAGCCGAACGCATCGGCGGCATTCCGTCACTAACCGCCGTGCTGGTGATCACAACCGGCATTCTTGGCGCAGTCATCGGTCGATATTTGTTCGACGCGCTGCGTATCCGCGATGCGGCGATCCGCGGTTTTGCCACCGGCATCACGGCCCACGGCATTGGCACAGCGCGCGCCTTTCAGGAAAGCGAACAGGCAGGCGCCTTTGCTGCGCTGGCGATGGGAATGAACGGGCTGATCACGGCGCTGCTGCTGCCGGTGCTCGTGCCGCTATTGCAGTGAGCCGTTATTGAAATCGGCGGCAATCCAAATCTCGGGCGGCTTTCTGCAGCCTGTGGCGATGACTGCGCAGCGAGATTATTTCCGGCACACCGGATTCTGCGCCGCCCAAACCAGAAACAAGCCAAACAAAGTGGCCACGCGGGGCATATCGAGCACACTGACGACCAGACCCAGGGCCATCAAACCGGCGATACACGACAAAAAATAAGGAGCGAGTACGTTTTCGCATCGATACGCCAGAAAGAGGTGCCGGAAAACCAAGGCGACGATGGCAAGAAAAATGGACAGTCCGACAAGCCCCGTCTCAATCAGTATTTCAAGGTAAAGATTGTCGATATGCCACGGCAGGAAATACGAGCGCGCGACCGGAAACCAGCCAGCCCCCTCTTCCAAAAACTGCGCATTGCGCAACAAGTTAGCCCCGCCAGCAGAAAGCTGCAGATCGGCAACTTCGATTTTCGCCCCCGGCGTCAGCACCGATAGCGAAAAAACGCCCCGCCCGATGCGCTGCACAAACGGGACCAAAAAAGGTCTTCCCGCCAAATTTGAAGCCGAACTCCGCCAGCCGCCGGGGCTGATATTTAGTCGCCGCCTCTGGCAACTCGCGGGATACAAAAGATGCACAGCACACACCTGAATCAACACCTCCGCGTCCTGCTCACTGCGCACCCCCATGGCAAAACGATAACGCTGGCCCGGAATGAGTTCAACTCGCTGTGACAATGCGTAAAGCCCGCCCAATTCCTGATCTTCAAATGCCCCATCAGGGCCAGTGATCAGCATCGTGCGTCGATCTGCCTCCGCATGCGTAGTGAAAGCGCCAGGAAGCGCCAAACCGGCCTCGCCCTGCGTCAAAAGCGCCGGCAATTTGCCCAAACCAATCCCGAACAACCACTCATACGGGGATTTCAACAAATCGATGCCCTGCCCCCAATGCAGCAAACGCCCACCAAAATCACGCTCAGTCGCGGCGAGACGCTTGCTCATGAAAGAGTCTCCGCCGAGGACGAGCGCGACTTCAAGCACAACCAGCAGAAAAACCAAGGTGCCAGTTGGACTAAAAGGTCGCGCGACATGCTCACCACCTGCCCGGCGAAACGCCAACAACACACCGAGCAAGACCATACTGCCCGCAATAGCGCCGAATACACCACGTGA
>CAJAHZ010000231.1 GCA_903939665.1 uncultured Pseudomonadota bacterium
CATCGAGCAAGACAGTTCGGAACTCAGACTCAGCCGACCAGCGGGCAAGGGCAAGGCACGACTGAACAATAAATGCCTGCTCGCCATCCAGCTGCCCGGTCATTCGCATTTCTCGCTGGCCTTGTTATCCAGCCTTTGTACGCACACCGATGGCAGTGTGCACGCCACAGCAAAACTATTTCCCAACGACCCGACACCGCTCGTTGCGGAAGTACGCGAGCGGCCAATGGGCAGAATCACCCGACAACCCGCTTTCCTTTTGGCCGCCAGCGATACGCTCGCCACACCCGCTTCGCTATTCCTGCCCTCTGGCGTATCAACCCGTGCGCTGTCGATCACTTTGCTGCAGGACAGGCCGCAGCTTCTCCGTCTGGCCAATTGCATCGAACGCGGCAGCGACTACGAGCGCTGGGTCTATGAGATAAGCTAAACTACGCGTTACATCCATGGCGCTTTCGCCAACAAGCGATGGCAAGCCTCGCCTGACTCACCGGAAACCACGATGATCATCGATCCCATCTATAGCATCGGCATTGATGAAATGGACGCCCAGCACGCGCGCTGGATTCACCTCATCGAAGAATTCAAGGTCGTTGCTTCCGGGCATCTTCTCGATCAGACGAGCATTGCCGCAGCCAAAGTGGCACTCGTGCAAATGCTCGAATACACAAGAAGCCACTTCGCCAGTGAAGAAAAATTCATTGCGGCTCACCACTACCCGGATCTGGAAGCCCACAAAAAACATCACCGCAAACTTGAAGCCGAGGTCATCAAGCTGGGTGACGAAATCGACGCCCATACGTCAAACCGGGTGCCGCTGAAACTCAATCTGCTGATCACCATCTGGCTGCTGGAGCACATCACGCAGGACGATGCCAAGTACGCCCGCTTCATCCTGGAAAAATCCGCCGCCAGAACAAGATAGCAGGGTGCGGCTTCCACCGCACCAAGTGCAAGAGGCCCGCCGGAACGGCAGGCCTCTTGTCCTTTGACGCGACGAACCTGCCGGCGCTTATTCGAACTCGATGATCACCTGATCGACCGACAGGCTTTCGCCAGACTTGGCGACGAGCTTCCTGACCTTGCAGTCCTGATCGGCCTTGAGGATATTTTCCATCTTCATCGCTTCGATGACCGCCAGCTTCTCACCCGCTTTCACTTCCTGCCCTTCCTTGACGCTGACTTCGCGCAGCAGACCCGGCATCGGTGACAGCAGGAACTTCGACAGATCAGGCGGCGCCTTTTCCGGCATCAGCGCAAGCAAGGCTGCAGCGTGCGCAGTGAGAACCGTCAGGTCAACCTGCGCTCCCCAATGGAACAGACGGTAGCGGATGCCACGGCGCTCAAGCTGAAGCGTAAACTCTTCGCCGTTGCAGGTGCCGTGCATGATCGGCTGACCAAGGCGCCAGTTCGAGACGATCTCGTATTTCTCGCCCTTGTAGGCGATCAGATAGCCACCGGTGACCGGCGTTGCATTGACCAGATGCTGCTCACCATCACGCAACACCACCCAATCGTCACCAACCTTGCGCTCGTGGCCGGCGAGCTGACCGGAGACCTTGGCTGCACGGTCGATGTAGCGGCGATGAACAAAGGCGGCAACGGAAATCAGCAGCGCCGGGTCGTCGTGCGGAACCATTGATGCATCAAAACCTTTCGGGTACTCCTCGGCGATGAAACCGGTATTGAAGTTGCCCGAGTGGAAACGCGGATGCTGCATCAGCGCCGACTGGAAGGGGATGTTCGAACTGATGCCACGAATGACAAAGGCGTTCAATGCGCCGCGCATCCGGCTGATGGCCTGCTCGCGCGTTGCGCCATGGACGATCAGTTTGGCGATCATCGAATCGTAATACATCGAGATCTCGCCGCCGTCATAAACGCCGGTATCGACCCGCACTTGCCCTTCGACCGCGACCGGCGGCTGGAACTTCACCAGACGACCGGTCGACGGCAGGAAACCACGGAAAGGATCTTCCGCGTTGATCCGGCACTCCATCGCCCAGCCATTGATCTTGAGATCTTCCTGCTTGAAGGCAAGCTTCTCTCCAGCGGCAACACGGATCATCTGCTCGACGAGGTCAAGGCCGGTGATCATTTCGGTCACCGGATGCTCGACCTGCAAACGCGTGTTCATCTCAAGGAAATAGAACGACTTGTCGGCGCCGACGACAAACTCGACGGTACCCGCCGACTGATAATTTACGGCCTTGGCCAGCGCCACCGCCTGCTCGCCCATCGCCTTGCGCGTCGCCGGATCGAGGAAGGGGCTGGGCGCCTCTTCAATCACCTTCTGGTGACGACGCTGGATCGAGCACTCGCGTTCGTGCAGATAGACCGTGTTGCCGTGCGCATCGCCGAGCACCTGAATTTCGATGTGGCGCGGCTCAAGCACGTACTTTTCGATCAGGATTCGGTCGTCGCCGAAGGCCGTCTTGGCTTCGTTGCGACACGACGTAAAACCCTCAAAGCACTCCTTGTCGTCGAAAGCAACGCGCAAGCCCTTGCCGCCGCCGCCTGCCGAGGCCTTGATCATCACCGGGTAACCAATGCCCTTGGCGATTTCAACGGCCTGCTCGGCGGTATCGATGGCGTCCGCGTAGCCCGGAATGGTATTGACCTTGGCCTCGTTGGCCAGTTTCTTGGAAGCAATCTTGTCGCCCATCTGCCCGACCGAATAGTGCTTCGGCCCGATAAAGATGATGCCTTCCTCTTCCAGACGGCGCGAGAACTCCTGGTTCTCGGACAGGAAGCCGTAACCCGGGTGCACAGCCTCGGCGCCCGTCTGCTTGCACGCAGCGATGATCTTGTCGATCACCAGATACGATTCCTTCGACGCGGCCGGGCCGATGCAGACGCCTTCGTCGGCGAGCTCCACATGCAGCGAATCGCAATCCGCCTCGGAATAAACGGCAACCGTCAGGATGCCCATCTTGCGGGCAGTCTGGATGACACGGCAGGCAATCTCGCCACGGTTGGCAATCAGAATTTTCTTGAACATTTCTATTTCTCCCCGTGGATCAAAGCGGAATGTTGCCGTGCTTGCGCCACGGATTCTCGAGCTTCTTGTCGCGCAACATGGCGAGTGAGCGGCAGACACGCTTGCGCGTTTCGTTCGGCATGATGACGTCGTCGATAAAGCCACGCGCACCGGCAACAAACGGATTGGCAAACTTGGCCTTGTACTCGGCTTCGCGCTGGGCAAGCTTTTCCGGATCACCCTTTTCTTCGCGGAAAATGATCTCGACCGCGCCCTTCGGGCCCATCACGGCGATTTCAGCCGACGGCCAGGCCATGTTGACGTCGCCGCGCAGATGCTTGGACGACATCACGTCATACGCACCGCCGTAGGCCTTGCGCGTGATCAGTGTGACTTTCGGCACGGTGCATTCGGCGTAGGCATAGAGCAGCTTGGCGCCATGCTTGATGATGCCGCCGTATTCCTGAGTGGTGCCCGGCATGAAGCCCGGCACATCGACGAGGGTGACCACCGGAATATTGAAGGCATCGCAGAAACGCACAAAACGCGCTGCCTTGATCGAGCTCTTGATATCGAGACAGCCGGCCAGCACCAGCGGCTGGTTGGCGACGATACCGATCGTATGCCCGTCCATGCGCGCAAAACCGGTGATGATGTTCTTCGCGTAATCAGGCTGGATTTCGAAGAAGTCGCAGTCATCAACCATCTTGATGATCAGCTCCTTCATGTCATACGGCTTGTTGGCATTGTCCGGCACCAGCGTGTCGAGCGAGAAATCCAGACGTTCGGCCGGATCATTGGTCGGCTGCACCGGGGGCTTCTCACGGTTGTTCGACGGCAGAAAGTTGATGAAGCGGCGCAGCATGGTCAGCGCTTCAACATCGTTCTCGAACGCGAGGTCGGCAACGCCCGACTTGCTGGTATGCGTCACCGCGCCGCCGAGTTCTTCGGCGGTCACTTCTTCATGCGTCACGGTCTTCACGACTTCCGGGCCCGTGACGAACATGTAGGACGAATCCTTGACCATGAAAATAAAGTCGGTCATGGCCGGGCTATACACCGCGCCACCCGCACAGGGCCCCATGATCATCGAGATCTGCGGCACAACACCGGAGGCCATGACGTTGCGCTGGAAGACGTCGGCATAACCACCGAGCGAAGCAACGCCCTCCTGGATGCGCGCACCACCCGAGTCGTTGAGACCGATCACCGGCGCGCCAACTTTCATGGCGTGGTCCATCACCTTGCAGATTTTCTCAGCATGCGTTTCGGAGAGCGACCCACCGAGCACCGTGAAATCCTGCGAGAAAACAAAGATCAGGCGGCCATTGACTGTGCCGTAGCCCGTCACCACGCCGTCACCCGGCAGCGACTGTTTCTCCATGCCGAAGTCAGTACAGCGGTGCTCCTTAAACATGTCCCATTCTTCAAATGAGCCCGGATCGAGGAACAGTTCGATGCGCTCGCGCGCGGTCAGCTTGCCTTTGGCGTGCTGGGCGGCGATACGCTTTTCGCCGCCGCCGAGGCGCGCCGCCGAACGCTTGTCGTCAAGCTGGCGGATGATGTCGTGCATAGGTCTACTCCTTTAATGCCAGCATTTGGGTCTATGGCACTAGTCCCAAAACCGGGCCGGATGATTCAAAAAAATCAACGATGTGGCTTTAATGCTTCAATGTTTGAGTGCTTCGAGCAGGCGATATGCTGCCGCACCCGGTGTCGTTCGCCCCGCAGACACCGCCTGGCTCAACTCTGCCAGACTGGCACGTACCGCCGGATGCTGGCGGAAATACTGACGCAAACCGGAGTCGATCAGGCTCCACATCCAGTCGACCGACTGCCGCTGACGGCGTGCTGCAAACTCTCCGGTCGGCTCAAGCGCAGCGCAGTATTTCTCGACCTGCGCCCAGAATTCGGTAATCCCTTCTTTATGCAGTGCGGACAGCGTAATCACCGGCGGCGCCCAGTTGGGCGAAGCCGGACGCAACATGTGCAGCGCGTTTTTCCACTGGGCGCGCACCACCTGCGCTGCCTTCGGGTCAATGTCGGCCTTGTTGATCACGACCAGGTCGGCAATTTCGACGATGCCTTTTTTTATCGCCTGCAGATCGTCGCCAGCGTTCGGCAACTGCAGCAGACAGAACATGTCGACCATCCCCGCCACTGCCGTTTCCGACTGTCCGACACCCACAGTTTCAACGATTATCACATCGTAACCGGCGGCCTCGCAGGCCAGCATTGCCTCACGTGTTTTCTCGGCCACGCCACCCAGTGAGCCTGATGAAGGGCTCGGACGAATGAAGGCTTGCTCACGCTGACACAGCAACTCCATGCGCGTCTTGTCGCCAAGAATCGAGCCGCCGGAAACCGACGATGAAGGATCGACGGCAAGTACGGCCAGACGCTTTCCCTGATCGATCAGCCAGGTACCGAGCGCCTCGATGAAGGTCGATTTGCCGGCGCCCGGGACGCCGGAAATGCCGATGCGGATGGCCCGCCCGGTGTGCGGCAACAAGGCGTCGAGCACAGCTTGTGCGCGCAACTGATGATCGCCACGCACCGACTCAATCAGCGTGATCGTCTTCGCCAGCGCACGACGCTGTGCCTGGCCGCGTGCCAGCACGCCATCAACCAGCTTCTGGTCGGTAGCGGACAGTCCGGCAGCAGGCGTGTTCGTCATGTCCATCGAATGAAGTATGAATTCTCTTCAGTGACTCAGGCGCGGGCCTTGCGAATTTCTTCCAGCACTTTCTTTGCCGAATCTTCAATGCGCGTACCTGGCCCGAAA
>CAJAHZ010000232.1 GCA_903939665.1 uncultured Pseudomonadota bacterium
ACCTACTGGAAGTTCGATCGCAAGGAAGGTCGCATCGATCCGAAAGAGTCGTTCTCGCTCGAACTGCCGCCTTACTCGCAGGACTTGTCCGATGCCGGTAAGGGGCCGTCCGATGGCTGGTCGTTCACCAACTCGTTCTGTTCCGAGCGCTATGTCGGCGGCATCGAGAAGGGTCGTCCGCCGTATGAAGCCGGTTGTTCCGCCAAGGACACCGACTATATGCACGTGGTCAACTGGAAGAAGGCTGCCGAGCTGGTTGCTGCCGGAAAAGCCAAGAAAATCAACGGCCACAACGTGCTGATGATGGAAACGGCAATCAAGGAAGGCATCCTCTTCCTGATCCCTGAGCCCAAGTCCCCGCACGGCAACGACGTGACCCCGGACGGCAAGTTCATTGTCGTCGCCGGCAAACTCGATACGCACGTTTCGGTCTACTCGTTCGAGAAGATTCAGGCGGCGATCAAGGCAGGCAAGTTTGAGTCCAAGGATCCCTACGGTATCCCGGTCATCGCCATGGCCGACGCACTGGAGAAACAGGTTCAACTCGGCCTCGGCCCGTTGCATACCCAGTACGACTCGAAGCCCTGTATCGCCTACACCTCGCTGTATGTCGATTCGCAAGTGGCGAAGTGGAACTACTGCGAAGGCAAAGTGCTCGACAAGATCTCGGTGCATTACAACATCGGTCACCTGATGACCATGGAAGGCGATTCCATGGATCCGAAGGGTCGTTACCTGGTCGCGTTGAACAAGCTGGCCATCGATCGTTTCGTTCCGGTTGGTCCGCTGCATCCGCAGAACCACCAGTTGATCGATATCAGCAACGACAAGATGCAGCTTCTGTACGACATGCCGTTGCCGCTGGGTGAGCCGCACTATGCGGTGGCCATCGACGCGACCAAGCTGAAGCCGGGTGTCCGCTACAAAGTGGGTACCGACAGCCGTACCGACAAGCCGCACCCAGGCATGGTTCGCGCGGGTGAGGAACGTACCGAGAAGAAGGGCAACAAAATTACCGTCTACGGTACGTTGATCCGTTCGCACATCACGCCGGAAACCATCGAAGCTGATGTCGGCGACGAAGTGACGATCCACCTGACCAACCTTGAGCGTGCGCAGGACGAAACCCATGGCTTCACGGTGTCGACCTATAACGTGCATGCGTCGATCGAGCCGGGCAAGACGGTGACCGTCAAGTTCAAGGCGGATAAGGAAGGCGTCTATCCGTACTACTGCACGGAATTCTGTTCCGCGCTGCACCTTGAAATGCAGGGTTACATGCTGGTCAAGCCGAAGGGCTGGAAGCCGAGCAAGATGACGGCCAGTGCCGGTACCACCTACACCGAAGCGGACTACAAGGCCCAGGTGAAGAAGGTTGCCGATACGCAGGCAGTGATCGACTCCGTGGTGGGTTACATCACGAGTGTCAATTACAAGGACTTCCCGGATGTGGTCAACATGATGGACGATGCTGTCGATCAGTTGGGCAAGATCAAGGAGTCCAAGGCCAAGGCTGACGAAGCTGCCGCGAAGAAGGACTGGAACCAGGCCGCGCTCTGGACCGAGCAAATCTGGCAATACCAGGTTAAGGCCGCCGACCTCGGTCTGCGTGCCAAGACATTCCTTGAGCAGAACGGCGCCAAGAAGGTTGCCAAGTAAATCGTCTTGATGTAACTCAAGACAATCTAGGCGGGGAGCGGTTAGACTGCTCCCCGTTTTCTTATTTGAGAGGGATGACCATGAACAAAGTAACGGCTTTTGTTGCGCTTGCTGTTTTTGCCTCAGCTTCGGCGATGGCTGCCGATGGCGCCGCATTGTATGCAGAAAAAACCTGTTCTGCCTGTCACGGCAAGGATGGCAAGAAGACGCTGATGCCTGACTACCCGAAAATCGCCGGCCAGAACAAGGCCTATGTATTGAAGCAGATGGCAGATATCAAGAGCGGCGCACGTGCCAACGGCAATAGCGCGGCAATGAAAGGCGTCATGGTTATTGTCAGTGACGACGAGATGAAGGCGCTTGCCGATTTTGTTTCCCAGATGAAGCCTTAGTTTGACTGAGGTTCGCTCGATTATTTGTTCCGAGCGTTCTGCTTGACACGCGTCAATTTGCTGACAAAAATTTTCTGCTAGATTTGTTCGGTTGAATCTCTCTAGCTCAAGGAGTTTACTAATGAAGAAACTGATTCTGGCTGTTTCCCTCGCGATGATCGCCATTGGCGCCGCCCATGCCGCACCTCCCGCGCCCAAGCAGCAGGGTATTGAAGGCAAGGACTACAAGTGGAATGCTCAAGAAGGCGAAAAGATTGAAGCGCTGACCAAGAAGGGTGACAAGAAACGCGGCGAGGAAGGTTATGAAACCTGCGCCGCCTGCCACCTGCCGTCCGGTGCCGGTCGTACCGATGGTACTTTCCCGCAGCTCGCCGGCCAGCACACCACCGTGCTGATCAAGCAGATGGCCGATATCCGCGCCGGTCTGCGTGATAATCCGACGATGTATCCGTTTGCCGCAACGCTGACCGATGCGCAGGAACTGGCTGACGTTTCGGCCTACATCGAAGGCCTGTGCATCCCGGTTGAGCACGGCACGTACGATATGAAGCCGCTCGATAACAAAGACAAGAACTGGAAAGCGCCTGCCGATACCGCGCAGCGTCTGGCCGAAGGCAAAGCGCTTTACGAGAAAGAGTGTAAAGAGTGCCACGGCGCTAACGGTGAGGGTGTCAAGGACAAGTTCTACCCGGTGATCGCTGGCCAACACTACAAGTACCTGTTGCGTCAGATGACCGAAATTCGTGACGGCCACCGCCGTAACGCCAATCCGGACATGGTCAAGATCATCAAGAAATACAACGACAGCCAGCTGATCTCGATTTCGGCCTATCAGTCCAGTCTGGTGATGCCGGGCAATATGTGCAAGCCGAAGGCTGCCGCCGCACCGGCCAAGAAGAAGTAATACCGTTTTGTCGCATCAAGGAAGCCCGTCACGAATTTGTGGCGGGCTTTGTACCACAGGAAGAATCAGTAAATTAGCATATGCTGTAGAACGCAATTAATGAGCGGCAACGGCAATCGATGCCTTCATGCCGCCAGACCAACAGAGGATCGTGAAATGTCTGTGCAAGCCAATAAACAGAATCTCATTGTCGGTGGGCTGACCTTTGTCGCCCTGGTGGTGATGATCGCCGCCTACTTCGCTCCGATCTGGTGGGTCTCGCTGACGGCCCCGAACTATCCGAAAGATGCATTCCCGGACGGCATCCGCATTCATTTCCATTTCGACGGCGTTTACAACGGCTGCTCGGCAGCCGGTAAAGGCACGCGCATGGGCAACGAGATCATCCAGAAAGATCTCTCGCACGAAGACGAGCGTTACAACCCGATTACCGACCAGAAAAAAGATCTCAACAAGGGTGCCGAGGGTCTCGATTGCGTTCATGAGATGAATACTATCAACCATTACGTTGGCATGTTTCCGATCTCCACCGGGGCGCCGGTCGAGAAGCCGCTGGCCAAATTTTTCTTCGGATTCTTTGCTGTGATGCTCGCCGGCTTCATGGCGCCGCAACGCAGAACACGCCTGATCGTTCTTTCTGCAGGATTTGCTGCCGTTGCTGCCTGGATGCTGGTCAATCAGTACGCCCTGGGTGCGCTCAACGCTCACGTTGAGAGCTATACCCATGACGCAGCCGCTTTCTTCAACGAGCCGGAAAAAATCAAGGCGTGGGGTGAGAATGTGCGCACCGTCACCCATGTCGTCATCGCGGGCCTGATTGTGGCCATGCTCATCGTCATCGCCGGTGTTGCCAAGGTTCGCAGTTTTTCGCTGCTGCTGGCGCTGGCCCCCGCTTTGCTGCCGGTGTTTTTCGTCATCACCTATGCCGGTTGGTTGTGGTTCTTTGGCCACAATATGCATCCGTGGGGCGCTTTTACCGTCAAGCCTTTCATGCCGACAGTGTTCGGCGAGGGCAAGGTCGCGCAGTTCAGCACCTATTCCTATCCCTATTGGGGCTATGCCATGTTGCTGCTTGTTTCTGCCTGTCTGGCGCTGGCGATCCTGATCCGACGCAAGCAGGTGCGCGAAGGTTCGGCGGAGTAGGAAAATGTTTCTGCGCGTGCTGGTCACCGGTCTGGTTGGCGGGCTGGCTCTTGTCATGATTCCCTCCCTCGGCGGCGCCGAGGACGCGCTGACTGCGCTGCAACGCAGTGGTGTGCAGGGTGGTCGACGGGATGGCGCCAAGCCAGCAGCCGCCAAACTGGAGGGCATGGGTGTGCCGGCTTTCGCCGGCTGGGGTAACGCCGATGACAAAACCCCGATTCCGACAACGCCGCGCGTCGCCGCTCTGCCTTTCTTGCAAGCGCTGGTGAATGCCGCGCCGGCCGGATCGGTGCTTAAACTCAAACCCGGAAAATATTCCGGTCCAGTGGTGGTCAACAAGCCGCTAACCATCGATGGCGGTGGCCAGGCCATTATTGACGCAGGAGGCACCGGCACCGTCTTTGTTCTTGAGGCGAGCGATGCCACCTTGCGCGGCTTGCATCTCACGAACTCCGGCGCCTCGCATGATTCGGACGACGCCTGTCTCAATGTGCGTGGCGACCGCAATGTGATCGAAGATATCCGCATTGATAATTGCCTGTTCGGCATTGATCTGAAGAAGGCCAATAACAATATCCTTCGCCGCAACACCATACGCTCCAAACCTTTCGCTATGGGCACGCGCGGCGACGGGCTGCGTCTGTGGTACAGCAACAAGAACCTGATCGAAGCCAACACCATCGAGGATTCGCGCGACATGGTCGCGTGGTATTCCAACGACAACCACTTTCTGAATAACGTCGGTCGACGCAGTCGCTATTCGATTCACTTCATGTTTGCCGCCAATAATCTGATTGAGGGAAACCGCTTCTACGGCAATGCGGTTGGCGTGTACATCATGTATTCGGGCGGCGGCGCCATACGCAATAACCTGTTTTCGCACGCCAATGGCGCAACCGGTATGGCGGTGGGCTTCAAGGAAGCCTCCGATGTCGTGGTTGAAGGCAATGAAATCATTTATTGCGGCGTGGGCGTCGGCCTTGATATGTCGCCCTTCGAGCCGGATAGCAAGATCACGATCCGCAATAACCGGATCGCCTATAACGGCATCGGCATCAGCTTTTTGGCCGATAAGGAGGGCACGATTGTCGAAGGCAATGCCTTTGAAGGCAATCTCGCGCAAGTGGCTATTGGCGATACCGGTAGCGCGCGCCAGAACGTCTGGCGCGGCAATTACTGGGACGACTACAAGGGCTTCGACCGTAACGGCGACAACGTCGGCGATATGCCGCACGAGCTCTATGCCTTTGCTGACCAGGTATGGATGGAAGTGCCTTACGCCCGATTTTTTCGCAATGCGCCGATGATGGAAACGCTGGATTTTCTTGAACGCCTGGCGCCGTTTTCGACGCCAACCTTGCTCTTGCGTGACGAGAAGCCGGTCTTCAACAAGCCTCAGAAGCCGAAGGTCTGACCATGAGCGATCACGAGAAACCTGCTGTAAAGCGCCCTGCTGCCCCTGTTCGCAAACAGGCCAATCGGCGCAAGTTCATACGTTCCGCTGTCCTTGCCGGTGGCATGGTTGGCTTGTCCCTGCTCGGCTACATACCGGTCGCCAATGCGCGCAAGCCGCGCATGCGCCCGCCCGGTGCGCTTGAGGAGCATGATTTTCTTTCATCGTGCATCAAGTGCGGGCAGTGTGTTCAGGTCTGCCCGGTGGCGGCAATCAAGCTCGATGATATCGATCATGGCTTCGGTATCGGTGTGCCTTACATCGACTCGCGCAAGCAAGCTTGCGATTTCTCGTGTGACGCGGTGCAGTGCATCCTGGCCTGCCCGACCGGCGCGCTGACCTACACCAAGCCGATGTTCGCCGATCTGCGCGAGGGGATGAAGCTCTCGCGTGCGCCGGTGCTCAAAGCCAAGGAGAAGGACGCGGAGCCGACGCTCAATCTCAAGGAGCGTACCGGTGTCGCGCGTCTGTCGCGACCGGAAGCGTGTCTCGCGGTGCTCGGCAAGGGCTTCAAGGGGCAGGCGCGTGGCGCCGACTTCAAGGGCCGCATGCGTTACATGGACGTTGACCGCTGGAAGCCGATCGCCGTGCGCGACCATCCCTACGAACGCGACATCTGCGATCTGTGCGTCACCGAGTGTCCGATCAAGGACGCGATCAAGCTGCAGGAAACGGTGGGTGCTGATGGCGTTAAACGTTACCTGCCGGTCGTGCTTGAACAGTGCGTCGGCTGCGGCGTTTGCGAGATGATCTGCCCGGTTGAGTCGACGGCGATTGTCGTCGATGAACGCAAAGCCTGGGGCGCATGATGGGTGCCTTTGAACGTATCAAGGTCATGCTCGGCGCTGACCCGCAAAAGCCCACTGAATTTACGCCCGAGGCGAAGGAAATCCATAGCCTGAAGCGTATGACCAAGGCCGATTTTGAAGCGCAGAAACAGCATGCGCGCGATCACAAGCTGATGACCAATAAATGGCGCAACCGGCGCTGGGCGGTCCTGCTTTTCACCAATCTGCTGTTTACCTTCTCTTTCTGGCTGGATATCCAGCTGCTTGAAGGGGCATTGACAGCCTCGCGTTTTGCCGGTTTTCACCTGATCGACCTCAATTCGGCGTTGCAGGTGATGCTTGCGCACAAGCACATCATCGTCAATCTGTTCATCGGGACGGCGACAGTCTTTGTCCTGTGGGCGGCGCTTGGCGGGCGCTCTTTCTGTTCATGGATCTGCCCTTATCATCTGGTCGCCGAGTGGTGTGAGTGGATTCACCTCAAGCTGGTGGAAAAGAAGCTGATCACCGACCACGAATTTCATCGCGGTTCACGCACCATCTTTTGGCTTCTTTTTTCGCTGATGGCGCTGGTCAGCGGCTACACGGTTTTTGAAACGATTTCGCCGACCGGTATTCTGTCGCGGGCGCTGGTGTACGGCCCTTCGCTGGCCCTTGGCTGGGTCATTTTGTTGCTGATTTTCGAGGTGCTGTATTCGCGCCGCGCCTGGTGTCGCTACGTCTGCCCGATCGGCCTCACCTATGGTATGGTGGGCGCCATTTCGCCGCTGCGCGTTCAATATCGTCTGGAGAATTGCTTCCACGAGGGCGATTGCCGCAAGGTCTGTCTGGTGCCGCATGTTCTTGATGTGGTCATCAAGGGGCGGGCGGCAGACAAACATATGGCCATCGGACCCGACTGCACGCGCTGCGGCCTGTGCGTCGATGTTTGCCCGAGCGGCGCGCTGGTCTTCGATGTCAAAGGTTTGAGCAAGCTGCTCTGAGCAAGGCCGTCAATGATCCGTTTTGAAAACGTAAGCAAACTCTTCAAGCGCAACCGTGTGCTCGATGACGTCAGCCTTGATATCACCCTTGGTGAGCGCATTGCACTGATCGGTTCGAATGGCGCTGGCAAGACCACCTTGATCCGCTGCCTGCTCGGCGAATACACGCACGACGGCAATGTCACGATCGGCGGACAAAGTCCGCGCAGCGAGCGGACCAGCGTGCTGGGCAAGGTTGGTTTTGTTCCGCAGTTGCCGCCGCCGCTCAAGATGCCGGTCGGCCAGTTGGTGAATTTTGCTGCCGCCGTGTGCAACTCGGACCCCAAGCGTATTCATGACATTGCGACCCGTCTCGGGCTGGATGTCGACGAAATTCTGGCGCGTCCATTCAACCGGCTTTCCGGCGGCATGAAGCAGAAACTGTTGATTGCCATCGCGCTCGGTCGTGATACGCAGGTGCTGGTGATGGATGAGCCGGCAGCCAACCTCGATCCGGAAGCGCGTCACATCTTCTTTCAGCTGCTCGCTGAGCGGCTGGAAAATACGACGATGATCATTTCCAGTCACCGTCTCGACGAGGTGGCTTCGCTGGTCAACCGCGTCGTCGAAATGGATATGGGCAAGGTCGTGCTTGATGACCGCGTGGCTGAAGAGTCAAAACTTGCCACCCTGTTCAACTGTCATCTCAACCTTGCCCGCGCTGATGCGGCGATCACCAAGACGCTTACCACCTGGCAGTTTGCCGACCGGCGCGACGGCGTCGAGTGGCATGGCCTCGTGTCCGGACCCGACCGTCTGCGTTTTCTCGGCATGGTGTCGCGTTACGTCGGTCTGCTGGCGCGTATCGAGATGGCCGAAGTCGACCCTTCGATCACGCTGCAATAAACATGAAGCGACGTCATTTCTGTGTCGCGCTACCGATGGCGGCCCTTGGTTTTTCACTGGCCGCTTGCGGTCGTGAGCCAACGAGCGGCCCGGTCGAGATCAAGTGGGATCGCGAAACCGATGCGCGTTGCAGCATGGTGATCAGCGACAAGCGATTTGCCGCCCAAATCCGCGATCCCAATGGCAAGCCCTGGAAATTCGACGATATCGGCTGCGCCATGTTCTGGCTCATGCAGCAGCCGTTCAGCGAAGAGACGCCGAAGACCGAATACTGGGTCGCCGATTACAAGAGCGGCAACTGGATCGAGGCGCGTCAAGCCTATTACCTTGAAGGCCGGAAGAGCCCGATGGGCTACCAATTCGCCGCCGTGGCCGAGCCGGAAGTCGGGGCCATCCCCTACACAGAAATGAAAAAGCGCATCCTTTCGCGCGGCAAATGATCCATTGAGTAAAGCATGAATACACTCCTTCTTACCGCCCGGCTGGATATCGTCGAATCGTTGCGTGCGCGCTGGTTCCTCATCTACAGCCTGGTTTTCGGCGGCATTGTTGCGCTGCTTTTTGCCTTTGGCCTCACCGAGTCGCGCGTGCTGGGCTTCATCGGCCTGTCGCGCCTGCTGGTTACCTATATCCAGCTGACCATGGCGATCCTGCCGATTTTTGTCCTGATCACCACGGTTCGCTCGGTGGCCGGCGACCGCGAGGCCGGCGTCTTCGAGTATCTGCTCTCGCTGCCGGTGTCCCTCTCAGCGTGGTTCTGGGGCAAGATCATTGGCCGCTACGTGACGATCTTTCTGCCGGTTTTTGCCGCCATGCTCGGCTCGGTGATCTGGTCGCTGATTCAGGGGGTTGAAGTACCGTGGGGGATGTTCTTTTACTATACGGCCCTGCTCGCCGCGATGGCCTGGTGCTTTCTCGGCATCGGCATGTTCATCTCGACGCTGGCGCGCAGCACCGATGTGGCGCAGGGTGCGGCCTTCATGGTCTGGCTGACGATGCTGCTGTTCCTCGATCTGATCCTGCTGGGCATGATGATCCAAGGGCACGTGGCGCCCGAGATCGCGGTCGGCATTGCGCTGGCTAACCCCTTGCAGGTCTTTCGCACGGCCGCATTGGCCATGTTCGATCCGCAACTGATCGTGCTCGGGCCATCGGCCTACGTCATCCTCGATCTGTTTGGCGCGACCGGTTACCAGATTTATGCGCTGATCTATCCGGTGGCCATCGGCTCGTTGTGTGCGCTGGTCGGCTACCTGACCTTTCGCCGTTCCGATCTGCCGTGAACACGCTGTTCGCCCTGTTGGCGCTGTGCTTGGCACTGCCTGCCTTCGCTGCCAGCGCCGAGGAGATGCCCTCGTCGGCGCCGTTTTTTGCGCTCACGATGAGCACGCCAGACGACAAGCCAGTCGTCTTCGAGTCGTTGAAGGGCAAGCCCCTCATCGTCAACTTCTGGGCGCGCTGGTGCGGCCCCTGCCGCAAGGAAATCCCCGATCTTGCCGAGATGCACGCCAAATACAAAAGCAAGGGGCTGGTCATCGTCGGCATCGCGGTCGAGGATCCGGCCAATCGCGACAGCGTTCGCGAGTTTGCCAAGGCCTACGAAA
>CAJAHZ010000233.1 GCA_903939665.1 uncultured Pseudomonadota bacterium
GGATCTGACCAAGGTGTTCGGTACGATCATGGCGCACGATGTTGATTACGCCGATCTTTACTTTCAGTACAGCCGTTCCGAGGCCTGGAGTCTGGAGGAGGGGATCGTCAAATCGGGCAGCTTCAATATCGATCAGGGCGTTGGCGTGCGCGCCATTTCCGGCGAGAAAACTGCCTTTGCCTATTCTGACGATATCAGCGCGCTGGCGCTTGGCGATGCGGCTGCGGCAGTGCGGGCGATAGCGGCGGCAGGCCAGCAGCGCCGGGTTCCGGCGTTGAAGAAGCGGGTCGGGCACGCGCTTTACGTGCCGCACGACCCGCTGCTTTCGCTTGATGCGACCGCCAAGGTCAAGCTCCTTGAGCGACTGGAGCGTTACGCGCGCGCCGAGGATTCGCGCGTCACCCAGGTCATGGCGAATATCGCCGGCGAGTACGAAGTCGTTCTGGTGGCTGGCAGCGACGGTCGTCTGGCGGCCGATGTGAGGCCGCTGGTGCGTGTTTCGATTACGGTCATCGTCGAAGATCAGGACGGTAAGCGGGAGCAAGGCTCGTCGGGCGGCGGCGGTCGCACCGACTACAGCTACTTCAGCGACGCCGTGTTGCGCGCTTATGCCCGCGAGGCGGTGCATCAGGCGGTCACCAATCTGGCGGCCAGCCCGGCGCCAGCCGGCACGATGAGCGTTGTTCTTGGATCGGGTTGGCCGGGTATCCTGCTGCACGAGGCGGTCGGTCACGGGCTGGAGGGCGATTTCAACCGCAAGGGCAGTTCGACCTTCGCCGGGCGTGTCGGCACGCGCGTTGCGGCAAAGGGGGTCACGGTTGTCGACGACGGCACGATCCCCGATCGTCGCGGTTCGCTCAATATCGACGATGAAGGCAACCCGACGCAGCGCACCGTGCTGATCGAGGACGGCATTCTCAAGGGCTACATGCAGGACAGCCTGAACGCCCGTCTGATGGGCGTTGCCTTGACCGGCAACGGTCGGCGCGAATCGTTCGCCCATCTGCCGCTGCCGCGCATGACCAATACCACGATGCTGGCCGGCGATAAAAGCCCTGAGGAAATCATCAAGTCGGTCAAGAAGGGGATTTACGCGGTCAACTTTGGCGGCGGTCAGGTGGATATCACCAACGGCAAGTTCGTCTTTTCGATGTCCGAGGCCTACATGATCGAAGACGGCAAGCTGACCTGCCCGGTCAAGGGCGCCACATTGATCGGCAGCGGCCCGGAGGCGATGAATCGGGTCTCGATGATTGGCAACGACATGCGTCTCGACCCCGGCGTCGGCACTTGCGGCAAGGAGGGGCAAAGCGTGCCGGTCGGGGTTGGCCAGCCGACCTTGCGTATTGACGGCTTGACCGTCGGCGGAACGGCATAGTTGCTGATTCGCGGGCGTCCGGGGAGCGGGCGTTCTGCTGTATATTGATGCAGATCATATGTTTCTCCATGTGCACGCTTACACTTGCCGATGAATTTTTCAACCAGACGGCGCTGGAACGGTCCTTCAAGGGAGTTTGAGAATGATGGGAAATATCTCCGCAGTATTTCGTTCGGTTTTGTTGCTGATGGTCGTTGGCCTGAGCAGCGCAGTGCACGCTCAAATCACCGACATCAACTCGGCGATCAACAAGGCAGGTCGCGAGCGGATGCTTTCGCAGCGCATGGCCAAGGCTTATTTTCAGATCGGGCTCGGTGTCGATGCCGAGCGCTCGAAGACCATACTCGATACCTCGATTTCGCTGTTTGATCGTCAACTGGTCGAACTGAAGAATTACGCACCAACGCCTGAAATCAAGGACACTTACCAGAAGCTCGAAAAGTCCTGGCTGGCCTACAAGGACGCGTTGGTTGGCGCTGTACCAAATCAGGGCAATGGCAAGAAAGTGCTCGATCTTTCTGAAGAGGTTCTTGCGCTGGCGCATAAGGGAACGGTGCAGCTTGAAACGTACTCGGGAACCACCACCGGCCATCTGGTCAATATTTCCGGTCGCGAGCGCATGCTTTCCCAGCGCATGGCCAAGTTCTATCAGGCGGCCGCCTGGAATGTTGGCGGTGCGCAACTGAGTCCCGAAGTCGACAAGGCGCGCA
>CAJAHZ010000234.1 GCA_903939665.1 uncultured Pseudomonadota bacterium
GTTGATTGGCAAACATGAGAGGGGCTTCCTGGCGCTTAACGGGCCCGAATTATAACCCCGGTAACAACACCGCACATTGGGCAATGAGCCAACTTTTTCTCATGATTTTGACGAGTTGCGGAGAAGCAAAGCTACCCACTACGCAACGGGATCAAGCGTCACGCATCGACCCGGGTCAACTTCACGGTTTTTCCCTTGCGCCGATAGAGAATCAGCGGCGCGCAGCGCTGGTCGTCATGATAAATGCCGACGCAATCAAGGCACTGAAAACAGTCGTCGTAATTAATCGTACCGTCGCGCCTGATGGCGTCATAGTCGCAGCGATAGCGGCAGGTCTGGCAGGGCTGTCCGCATTCCTTGCGGCGGATCAGCCAGTTGGGCAGACGCAATTTGCCGCCAAGCGTGATCGCCGCGCCGAGTGGGCAGACAAAACGGCAGAAAAATTTGTAATACAGCGCGCTGAGCAGCAAGAGAAGGAGGGCATAGGCAACGAAGGGCCAGCTGCGGTCAAAGCCAACGGTAATGGCCGTCTTGAAAGGCTCGACCTCGACCAGTCGCTCGGCCATTTGCGGCACCCACACCGCGCAGGCGACCAGTGCGGCAAGAATCAGGTAACGCCCCCGATCAAGCAACCTGGCCAAACGAGGCGGCAGACGGCGCGGACGCAGGCCGAGCCGACGCGCCAGCAGCGCGACGAACTCCTGCAGCGCACCAAAGGGGCACAGCCAGCCGCAGAAGGTGCCTCGCCCCCAGATGACAAACGTCAGCGCGGTAAAAGCGATCAGCAGCAAGGAGATCGGATCGTAGAGAAAGCTCGCCAGCCCCTGTCCTGCTCTCAAGGTTTTGATGGCCCCGGTAATCTGCACGATGGAGAGTTGCCCCTGCGCGTACCAGCCAATAAAAACCAGCGTAAAAAGCAGAAAGGACCAGCGGAAGACGCGTAGCCGCTTGGCGTTGATCGCAACCCAGCGCGGTCGGGCTAGCACCGTGACGAGCAGGAGAAGGGCTGCGCCAATAATCGCCAGATCGCGCGCCCGGTCTTTCCAGGCCAGCAACCAGTCCGGCAGAGGCTTCGGCGGATAGGCGAGAAGTTCACCCGGAGCGGCGTAATCGAGCGTCACCGTGCGCTGGGTGATGACCGGCAGAATCGAACCGCGGGCCCGGCTGAAGGTGAGCCCGAAACGCAAGCTCTGCGCCGGATCAAGCGCGGACAGGGGCGGTGTCTGCAAGGCCAGCACGCGATTGAAAGCCGGTGCGCCGGGCGGTGGCGCCGGATCGAGATCGAGATCGCGCGCCTCGTAGGGCGCATTATCCTGCGTCAGCGAGAGGCGCTGCGGCACCGTGCCGCGCACAAAGCTGTCGTCGACCAACTGCAGCCGGCCTGCCGTGGCGACCCAGTAGGCCTGCTGCCCCGACTGCAAACGCCACATCAGCGTTGCGTATTTTTTGTCGCCCAGCAGGGCGCGACCGATGGTCGGCGCATTGAGGTAGGCGACGTAAAAATCAACAGCGACATCGTCCGGCGCGGCAAGTCCGGCGGCGTCCTGACCCGCGCCGTCGCTGCCGGCGAAAAGTTGTTCGACTTCGCTGTTGCGCAGCGTCAGGCGCTTGATGTAACCGCTCTGCAACAGGGCCGCAAAGTCGCGCTGCTCGAAAACACCCTCACGTGGCTGCGCCGGCGGGCCGCGCTGCGTGGGCGCGGCAAAGGCAAGCTTGGCGCGAGCCACGGCCATCGCAGCGGTGAGCACGGTCTGGTTAACAATGCGAATCGAGGCGGTAGCCTTGGTCACGCCGTCGAGCACGACGCGCTTGGTATCGCCCTGGCTGTGGCCGCTGCTGCCATACGCGCTGGAGACGCTGATTTGTTGCAGCAGACTCTTGCCTGCGTACTGGCTGACAAATTCGCGCAACGGCACTTCCCCGAGGCCGCTCAGAAAAACCGGCTCGTGCTGGCGCAGCACATCGACACTGAGATAACTGCCCTTGCGATCGATCGCGATCAGCAGATTAAAAGGGGTGCCTTCAAAGCCGGGAATCGGCGCCAGATCGATCGATTCAAAAACGTAACCGACGGGGCCGGCATCGGGCTCCAGTTCGCTACTGATCGGCCAGGCAGGAATCTCCTGAAGCTTGTCGCCAACGTGGAGCGGCGGCGGGAAGCGCCTTTCCACATCGGCCTTGCTCAGCTCACCGGCCACTCCCGATAAGGAAACGGAGGCCAGCACGACAGCGCACAGCCTGACAAGCAGCCCGATGCAGGCGGCGTGCGTCATGTTCAGCGTCTTCACGCCTCCATCAACCCGGCACGCATGGCGATGACGGCGAGTTCGGCGGCATTATTGGCATTGAGTTTTTGCTTGATGTGATAGAGGTGCGTACCGACGGTACTGGCGCTGACATTGAAGTCCGCGGCGATATCGCTCACCGAGCGGCCACGGGCCAGTTGCAGGAAGACCGCAAACTCCTTGTCGGTCAGCGTTTCAGCGGGGTCGGCGGTGCCCGAGAGTTGGGCCAGCGCGACCTTTTGCGCCAGCTCCGGATCGATGTAACGCTGATTGTTCGCCACCTGGCGCACCGCCCGCAAAAACTCGTCGGGCGTCGCTCGCTTGCAAAGGTAACCCAGCGCGCCGGCCTTCAGCGCACGCACCGGGATCACTGCGTCCTGATGAGCAGAAAGCATCAGCACCTTGGCGTTGGGATGACGGACGCGCAGGCGCTCCAGGGCGGCCAAACCGCCGATACCCGGCATCGAGATATCCATTACCAGCAGATCAGGCAACAACTCGGCAAACAGGCGCAGCACCTGCTCGCCACTTTCCGCCTCGGCCACCACGCTGGCGCCTGCGCCTTCGAGGAGCAAGCGGAAGCCCATGCGGACGATGGCATGATCATCGGCAAGCAGAATTTTCTCGCCGGCAAGAGATACGCTCATGATATTTCCCTCTCAACAACAAAAGCGCTGGCCGGGAGGCGGACACACAGACGGGTACCGCCGCCGGCAGCACTGTCGAAACGCAGTTCGCCGGAGAACGCCGCAACGCGTTCGCGCATACCGCTCAGTCCGAGGCCGCAACCTGAGAAACCGGAAAGCGCACCCAGGCCGCGCCCGTTATCGGCAAGACTGAGCTCCAGCCAGTTTTCGCGACCATCGTGCAACTGCCGCAGCAGCACGTCAACACGGCTGGCTGCTGCGTGGCGGGCAACGTTGGTCAGTCCTTCCTGAACGATGCGCAGCAGCGCCTGAGCAACATCGTCGCGGACCGGCAAATCGCCGACCTCAAGCGTCATGCCTAGCGCAATGTCGGGATAGTGGTGCTGCCAGACTTCGAGATAGCGCTGCAACATCTCATCGACGTCAACGCTCTCGACTGCCGAACGCGGACGCAGGTGCTCCAGGATGTTGCGCACGCCGTCCTGCATCTGCCCAGTGACGGCGACGATGCTTTGTGCGTGGCCGTGCAGCGCCGGCTGATCGTCAGTACGTTGGGCGATCGCACCAGCCAATGCACGCACGGCGGTAATACCCTGCGCCAGTTCGTCGTGCAACTCGCGGGCAATGCTGCGGCGCTCGTCTTCGAGCCGCAAGTGCACGCGCTCGCCGAGTTCGTGCTCGGTTTCCAGACGGACATTTTCATTAACCGCCTCGGCCACCCGGTCGGCCATACCGTTAAAGGCGCTGGCCAGACGACCGAGCTCCGGCACCGAAAAAACGGGCAAGCGGATATCGAAACGACCGCGCCCGGTGCGATCCAGCGCCGCCATCACCAGCCCCAGCGGTCGCAAGGCGTGATAAAGGGCCAGACGCGCGGCAAAAAACAGCGCGACAAGCAGAACGCCAGCCCAGCCCGCCATGATGCACAGGTCGTCCCAGGCATCGAGCGTCGCCCGGGAAGCGTCCGGGCGCAGGATAAGCGTCAAGGGACCCGCGTCGATCAGGCGTGTGGCGAACTCGGTCTCGACCACAGCAACGAACCACTCGGGCGCAAAACGGCCACTCTTGTAAATCGGTTGCGGCGAAAGGTAAACCTGCCGCCCGGTGCGATCAATCACCTCCAGCGCATTGGCACGGATCCGACCGATCGCCTGAACGTGCGCCAGCAAACGCTCGCTGCTCCAGGTCGGGGGATCGGCACGCGCTTCATGCGCGGCAACACTGAGCAACTGTTCTGCGACGCGACTGGCGGCTTCGACTTCTTCATGGATCGACGCCCGGCTCTGCTTCAGCCACAAGCCGCCAAGCGCCAGCACCAGCACGGCGGCAAGCGCCGTCAGCACGAGACTGATGCGAGTGTGCAAACTGGGGGTCAGGCGACGCATCGACGCCTCCCGCTGACCGACGACCGAGGCGACGACGGATCCATGACAAAAAAACAGCTCGCCGAAGCGGCGATCAACTTTGCTGCGCGAATAAGCGCACCAGCCTCTTTCACCATAACAACTGACTCACGAGCTTCGTTTCAATGAGTAAAGAATCGGCACGTCAATCATAAAGTCGGGACTGGTGCCGCTGGACGACGGCGGCGGCGGCAGCGTCGTGCCTTGCACCAACTGCACGGCGTGCTGGTCGAGCACATCGAAGCCGCTCGAATGAAGAATGTGTACGGCGATGATCGTTCCCTTGCGCGCCACTTGCAAACGCAGCCGGACCTCGCCTTCCCAGCCGCGTGCCGCAGCAAGCCGGGGGTATTGTTGCTGCTGGGCAAGCAGATCGCCCAGCAGACGGATATAGCGTGCCATTGCCGCCTGATCCACGGCAAGGACGGCTGGACTCGCTTCGACTGCGACGCGCGCCGGCGCTGCGGCCTCACTCTGCAGCACGGGCGGCGGAACGGGAGAAGCGGCAACGGTTTCTGCCAACGGCCCGCCAGCGGGCGCTACCGCCAGTACCGAAGTCCTTGGCGACGGCGCACGCACGACGGGCGGCGGCACCGGAGGAAGAACACGAGGAAGCAGTGCAGCGCTCTCGACAACCGCCGGCGCAGGCGCTACCGGCGTGCGAAAACTCACCGCCAGTGGTGGCAGAGTATCGCTTGCCACATCCGGGCGCTGAATAGCAGGCCAAAACAAGACGGCAAGATGCGTTGCCAGCGAGAGACCCAGAGCCCATACGGGAATACGGCGTGCGGCGGCAATCGGAATGGCGATGCCAAGGCTCATGCTTTAATTTCCTGTCTCCTCATACGGCGCCATTGGGGCGCTCAGCCCTTCATGGCGTCACCTGTTCTTCAGCAAGCCCTGTGCCGGGGCCGCAAAAAATGGCTGCAAAGCTCATAACACCGGGCTTGCAGATGATACAGCACGGCCCCGCCGACTCGCGCCGGGTCAGCCACAAGGCCTGCTCAACACCAGTATGTTACATTTTGGAGCAAGTGCTGACATTTGCAACAGGTGAACATCAAAAATAGCCGGTTTTCGCAGGCCAGAAACTCCTCGTACCAAGCCCACAAACACCGCCAATCCCCGACCAACAGAGCGACCGGCGGATTCGGCGGCAAAATTAGGGCACCGCCACGCAACGCGACAGCAGGCTGGCACGCACCTTGCAAAAAACATCCCCCACGGGGGGGGAATCCCGCCGTCTGGCGGAAAAACTGTTCCGGTTCGGATACACAACCAAGGAGATAACACGATGAAGCAGAGGGACAAACAAAACAAGGTACCGTTCGTTCTGGCGCTGGCAACTGCAGCCGTTCTCGGCATCGGTTCGCTGGGCACAGCTCAGGCGAAGGACGTAACCAAAGAAGACATCCTCAACGACGCCAAGAGCACCGGCGACGTCGTGAGCTTCGGCCTCGGCACCCAGGGTCAGCGTCACAGCGCCCTGACCGCGGTCAACACCAACACTGTCAAGAACCTGGTCCCGGCGTGGTCCATGTCCTTCGGCGGCGAAAAGCAGCGCGGCCAAGAATCGCAGCCGCTCGTCCATGACGGCAAGATGTTCGTCACCGCTTCCTACAGCCGTATGTTCGCTCTTGATGCCAAGACCGGCAAGAAACTGTGGAAATACGAGCACCGCCTGCCAGAAGGCATCATGCCTTGCTGCGACGTAGTTAACCGTGGCGCAGCCCTGTACGGCAACCTGGTTATCTTCGGCACGCTCGACGCACAACTGGTCGCTCTCGACAAGGACACCGGCAAGGTCGTCTGGAAAGAGAAGATTGAAGACTACGCAGCTGGCTACTCTTCAACCGCTGCACCGATCATCGCCAAGGGCAAGCTGATCACCGGCGTGTCCGGCGGCGAATTCGGCGTCGTGGGCCGTATCGAAGCCCGCGATCCGATGACCGGCAAGATGCTGTGGTCGCGTCCGACTGTCGAAGGTCACATGGGTTACAAGTTCGACAAGGATGGCAACAAGTCCGACAACGGTATTTCCGGCACCACCAACGCAACCTGGCCTGGCGACCTCTGGCAGACCGGCGGCGCAGCGACATGGAACGGCGCCACGTATGACCCAGACACCAACCTGATCTTCGCTGGTACCGGCAACCCGGCGCCGTGGAACAGCCACAACCGTCCTGGTGACAACCTGTACTCGTGCTCGACCGTCGCCATCGACGCCGACACCGGTAAAATCACGTGGCATTATCAGAACACGCCACATGACGGCTGGGACTATGACGGCGTAAACGAATTCGTTTCCTTCGATTACAAGGATCCGAAAACGGGCAAGGTCGTCAAGGCTGGCGGCAAAGCTGACCGTAACGGTTTCTTCTTCGTGAATGACCGTACCAACGGCAAGCTCCTCAATGCCTTCCCCTTCGTCAAGCAAATTACCTGGGCAAAGAGCATCGACCTGAAGACCGGTCGTCCGGTGTATAACGAAGACAACTATCCTGGCGATCCAGCCAAGGGTGCTGATGGCAAGAAGGGTGCAGAAGTTGTTGCAGCGCCTTCCTTCCTCGGCGGCAAGAACCAGATGCAGATGGCCTACAGCCCGCAAACCGGTCTGTTCTACGTGCCGGCTAACGAGTGGGCGATGAATATCCACAACGAGCCAGTTGCGTACAAGAAGGGTGCTGCTTACCTGGGCGCCGGCTTCACGATCAAGGCAACCAATGACGATTATATTGGCGCCCTGCGTGCAGTCGATCCGGCCACCGGCAAGATCGTTTGGGAAAACAAGAACTACGCTCCGCTGTGGGGCGGCGTCCTGACTACCGCTGGCGGCCTGGTGTTCTACGGCACCCCGGAAGGCTTCCTGAAGGGTGTTGATGCCAAGACCGGCAAGGAACTCTGGTCCTTCCAGACCGGTACGGGCATTGTTGCTCCTCCGATCACGTGGGAACAGGACGGCGAGCAGTACGTCAGCGTCACGACCGGCTGGGGCGGTGCAGTTCCGCTGTGGGGCGGCGACGTCGCCAAGCGCGTGAACTACCTCGAACAGGGTGGTTCGGTGTGGGTGTTCAAGCTGCATAAGTCGTAATAGAGCAAAGCCCGCCTAGGCGGGTTACGTAGTCCAACGGCCCGCCGGTATCTTCCGGCGGGCCGTTGTCATTTAGCGGCACCACAACTTGAACATGGCGCCCTGCTGCAGAAAGGCGCCGCCGATTTCGTTGATCGAAAACAGCATCGTGCACGGGCCGGGCCGGCCCGGCAGGCCACTTCCTAATGCCCTGCCATCTTCTTGTCCCACGGGCATTGACGCCTGAGCATCCAGCCGCGCCCGTCGGACGCAAAAAAAAACCGGACAAGTGCCCGGTCTTTGTTTTTGGAAAGACTCCGCTTTATTTGAGCGAGAGAATCCAGAACACCACTTGACGCGCATCGCTCTCGTTAATGGCGACGGCGTTGGGCGGCATGGCGACGCCGGAAACCTTGTTTTTCCAGTGGCTGGAATAAGGATTGGAGCCTTCCAGCACGACGCGGGTCAGGAAATCGGCGGCGCCGGGCTTGCCTTTGTACTGAAGAGCAACGTCATCCCAAGCCGGGCCGATAGGCTTCTTGCCGTCCTTGAGATCCTCGTGGCGCAACGAGTGGCAGGTAAAGCAACCAGCGGCGGCGCCAATTTTTTTGGCTTTCTCGTCGCTAACCGGATCGGCCATAACGGAAACGGAAGTGAGCATGAGAATGCCGGTCAGGCCGGCAAGTAACGTACGGTGAGTCATGAGAACAATCTCCGGGTGATAATGAAAAATGGTTGTGCCGTAAAAACCAACCGGACAATCCATTTGAAAAAGATTATCCGACAGTGGTGCAACAGAAGCAAATCCTGCACCAGTCGCCACATTCTACCCCGACGAGACGCTTACCAGCCAGTCCAACAAAGCACTGGGAGCAACAGGATTTCCCTTCGCAGCGTACGATGCCTGGCGCCTTATCAGCCGTGACTCAGCCTTAACTTCCGATAAAGCGTCGTGCGGGTAATTCCGAGTTCCCGAGCCGCCGCCGAAATATTGCCATTATGCCGAGCCACGGCATCTTGCACCATGTGCATTTCAAGCGCACGCAAGCCCAGATTGCCGGCGACCGGAAACTGCGCGCCCGACACTTCCTCAAGCAGTTCCTGCGGCAAATGCGCTGGTGTCAGACAATGCTCATCATCGCCCATGAGCGCCATGGACAAGCGCAGGGCATTGCGCAACTGACGCAGATTGCCCGGCCACTGATGCCGTTGCAGCAACTTGAGCGCTTCACCGGAAATCCGCACGCGACTCCCGCCGTCCTCCTCATCGAGCATCTGCCGCACCAGAACCGCGAAGTCGCTCCGTTCGCGCAAGGCCGGCAGCGACACCGTCATTCCGGACAGGCGAAAAAAAAGATCCGAGCGGAAGGCGCCCAGCGCGGTCAGTTCGCGCAAGGGTCGATGGCTGGCGCAAACAAGACCGATATCCACCGCCTCCTCGGGGCCGCCACCAAGCGGCGCGACGCGCCGTGTTTCGAGAACACGCAGCAATACGGCTTGCAGATTGAGTGGCATGTCGCCGATTTCATCGAGGAAAAAGGTTCCGCCATGCGCCTCGCGCAGCTTGCCACGCGCCCCTTGTGCCAGGGCGCCGGTGTAAGCGCCGCCGACGTGCCCGAAAAGCTCGGCCTCGATCAGATTCGCTGGAATGGCGGCGCAATTGATCGCCACGAACGGCCCATGGCAGCGTCGCCCGCTAAGGTGAAAAGCCTTGGCAAAAACCTCCTTGCCGGTCCCGGTTTCGCCCTGGATGAGCAGCGGAATATCGTGCTCGGCAATGCGCTGCGCGCGGCGCACGGCTTCGGTCATGCGTCCGTCGCCGGTGGCAAGCGTGCGCAGCGTGGGCTCAGGCTTCGAATGGGCGGGCCCCCGCTTGCCGACAGCCGTACTCACATCAGTTGACGGGGTGCTGCGGGTGCGCGTTGGCGTGCGCAACCTCACCGAAGCGGCCAGCAGACGACCACTCGCTGCGCGCAAACTCATTGGCTGCGGACCGTAGCGCAGCGCGTGATCACGCAAAGCCGGCCAGGTCATGCTGAATATCCGCTTGAAACGGTAATTCGAGCCGATCAGCTCGCCAGCCTCAAGCCCAAGTAATGCACTGGCGCGCCGATTGCAAAAAAGCAGCGAGCCCTCTTCGTCAAATACGGCCAGCCCCTCAAGCGGGCTGCCGAGCATCTCGACCGCCGGGTGAAAATGCAGGGCCACCGCCCCGTCGGCCACCGCCTCAATCAAGCGATTTTCGATCATCTCAACCGTGGTCTGCAGCAGCGCCTGAGCATGCGATTGTGTAACGCGAGCATCGCTGGAAATATCGAGGACACCCAGAATACCGCCACCGGGAGCAAGAATCGGCGTGGCAATACAGTTCAGGAAACGATTGCGCTCAAGGTAATGCTGCCCGCCCAACACTGCCGTCGCTTGCTGCTCATACAGCGCCGTGCCGATGGCGTTGGTCCCGACATACGACTCAGCCCAGATGGCGCCAGGAACCAGCGAGATTCGCGCAGCACGGCCCACAAAATCACTGTCGCCCACGGCGCGCAGAATCATCCCGCTGTCGTCGGCAAGCAGCACCATTGACGAGGAGCGCGCAATCTGTTGGTGCAGGTGCTCAATCACCGGCTGCGCATAAGCAATCAGGCGCGCACTACCCTCCAGCCGCTCAGCCAGATCGCAGCGTGAAGCAATTGCTTCGACCTCGGGCCGGCTGGAAGAAAGCCCATGCCCGGCACTGCGCTCCCAGGAGCGCTCGAGTGCGTCAGGAAAAGAATCTGGGGGGCAATCTAATGGCATGGGGCGATATTCCGCACGAATCATGCCCGTGCGCACAAGCAGGCCAGTGCATCGCTCACAGACAATTAGCCACGGCTTGGTGCGCTTCGCCTTGCAACACTTGTTCAGTTTCGCAACAAAGCCGGCAATATGCAGGATCGCCGCGCCGCACAGCAAAAAGCAGCGGATGAACGACAAAGCAATGAGAAGACAGGGTTTTCAGCACGGATCAACGGGTTCCGGCAGGAAGCGGGCGCACCTGGCACGCCGAATGCAACAAACAGGCGATCGAGCAACGCCAACTTGGTTCACGGAGAATCGTCCAAGCAACTTTGCAGCAAGAATTCCTCGTGCTCTTGTCATGGGCATTTCGGGGGCGGGCAACCGCCCCCGTTTTTTTGGCGAAGGCGATGCTTGAGAAGCCGCTCACGAAACCAGTGCCACCAAGCAATGCCTGCCGGACAAAACAAAAAATTCAACAAACGATCGCTGTTCAGTATTGGCGCAATGAAACAATATGCAGCACTTGCGATACACAGGCTTGACCCGACAAGTTTTGCATCGGTTTGCCGAAGTAGATTTAAGGCGCTCATGGCCAATCTGCCTCTTGAGGCAGAGGATTTTTGCGAAACCGCCAGCATCCGGATGCTCTGCGATAGACTATATATCCGGCGCCTGAAGGAACTCTCGGCAGCACCGAAAACGCATTGCTGGCCGCACGCCGAGAACCCCGTTTTGCCTGCCAACCCAAGCTCAAGCACGAAGGATCGACAATGAAACTCAGCGCACGCAACCAGTTCAAAGGAAAAATCCAGTCGATCACGCACGGCGCGATCAACTCGGAAGTCGTCATCGAACTCGCGCCCGGCGTCAACATCACTGCGCAGGTGACGACCAGTTCGGTACACGGCCTTGGCCTCAAGGAAGGCGGCAGCGCGTACGCTGTCGTCAAGGCCGATAGCGTGATGGTCGGCGTTGACGACTAACCGACTGTTCACGCAGAAACGTTCCCGTTGAGCACGCTTGTTGATAGCCTGCAGGCGGCCGCCGGGCTGATCACCGACGGCGAAAGCCAACTCGCCGGGATCGTTATTCTCAGCCTGCGCGTCAGCCTGTCTGCAGTCAGCCTCGCCGCCTTGCTGGGTTTGCCGCTTGGCGCGCTGCTGGCGGTCGGGCGCTTTCCCGGTCGCCAGACGCTGATCATCGTGATTAACGGCTTCATGGGACTGCCGCCGGTGGTTGTTGGCCTGCTCGTCTATCTGCTGTTGTCCCGGGCCGGCCCCCTCGGGACGTTCGGCCTGTTGTTCACGCCGACGGCGATGATTGTCGCGCAGACCCTCCTGATTACGCCGATCATCGCCGCCCTCGCCCGTCAGATTATTGCCGACGCCTGGGCGGAAACCCATGAGCAGTTGCGCTCGCTCGGCGCAGCCCCATGGCGCGCAGCGCTGACGCTGTTGTGGGATACGCGTTTCTCGCTGTTCACCGCGCTGCTCGCCGGCTTTGGCCGCGCGGCGGCGGAGGTGGGCGCGGTCATGATCGTCGGCGGCAATATCGACGGCGTGACCCGGGTCATGACCACGACCATCGCGCTCGAAACCAGCAAGGGCGACCTGCCGCTCGCGCTGGCGCTGGGCCTCGTGCTGATCACGCTGGTCCTCGCGCTGAACACCGCCGCCCATCTGATGCGCCAATGGGCCATGCGCCGTTACGGATGATGATCGCCCGACAGGACGTATTCCCGCTCGAACTGAACGAAGTCTGCTTCGCCAGCGGCGGACAGCGCATCATCGAGCGTGTTTCGCTGGCCATCGACGGCCACGTCCGCACCGTGATTCTCGGTGCCAACGGCGCCGGCAAGAGCGTGCTGATGCGGCTCATGCACGGCCTGCTGGCGCCCAATTCGGGCGCCATCCGCTGGTGCGGCCAGCCCGAACGCGCCGCCGCGCAGGCCATGGTCTTTCAGCGACCGATCATGTTGCGTACGACGGCAATCGCCAACGTCGCCTACGGCCTCAAGCTGGCCGGCATGGGCAAGTCCGAACGACTTGCCCATGCGACTGAAGCGCTGGACAAAGTCGGCCTTGCGCACCTCGCCACGCGCCCGGCGCGCGTGCTTTCCGGCGGCGAGCAGCAGCGCGTTGCGCTGGCCAGAGCCTGGGCGCTCAGCCCGCAGATACTTTTTCTCGACGAACCAACGGCCAGCCTGGACCCCGGCGCGACGCATGAAGTTGAGCGCGTGATCGGCGAAATCGCCGCCAGTGGCTGCAAGATTGTCATGACCACGCACAACCTCGGACAGGCCCGCCGCCTCGCCGACGAGATCATTTTTTTGCATCATGGCCGGGTCGTCGAATACACGCCAGCCAGCATTTTTTTCGCTGCCCCACGCTCGCCCGAGGCGGCCTCATTCATGAAAGGAGAACTCCCTTGAACTCACTGCGCAGAAATTTCCTTGCCGGCATCGCCGGCGCACTCTGGCTCGCCACCCTGCCGGCACTGGCGGAAGACAAGTTCATCGTCGTCTCGTCAACCACTTCGACCGAACAGTCCGGTCTGTTCGGTCATTTGCTGCCGTCCTTCGAGAAGAAGACCGGAATCAAGGTTCGCGTCGTCGCCCTCGGCACCGGTCAGGCGCTCGACATGGGACGGCGCGGCGATGCCGACGTGGTCTTCGTGCACGACAAAGCGGCCGAGGAAAAATTTGTCACCGAAGGCTTCGGCGTCGAACGCAAGGAGGTGATGTACAACGACTTCGTGCTGATCGGCCCGAAGGCTGACCCTGCAGGCATCGCCGGCGGCAAGGACATTCTCGACGCGCTGAGAAAAATCGAGGCCGCGAAAGCGCCCTTCGTTTCGCGCGGCGACAAGAGCGGCACGCACGCCGCCGAACTGCGCTACTGGAAAGCGGCTGGTATCGACCTCGACAAGGCCAAAGGCCCGTGGTACCGCGACACCGGCTCAGGCATGGGCCCGGCGCTGAACGCCGCGGCATCAATGGACGCCTACATCCTCGCCGACCGCGGCACTTGGCTATCGTTCAAGAACCGCGCCGAACTGACGGTTGTTGTTGAAGGCGACAAAAGCCTGTTCAATCAGTACGGCGTGATGCTGGTCAATCCGGCAAAGCACGCGCACGTGAAGAAGGAACTCGGCCAGCAGTTCATCGACTGGGTCGTCTCCAGCGAAGGGCAGCAGTCGATTGCCGACTACAAGATTGGCGGCCAGCAGCTATTCTTTCCCAACGCAAAACGCTGATGCAGAGTAGCCGAGAACCGGCGCGCTGCCTCCCTAACGATACCAGGGCAGCGTACGGCGCAGCGAGACGATTTCTCCCGAGCCTGCGGCGGTGTAGCCGGGAACGGCAGCGGCCAATCGACTGAAATCGTCGCTGCGCAAAACGTCGAGCACGGCCTGCGTCACCTCCGACTCCAGCGCCTCTTTACGACAAACGAGGAAATACTGCTCGCTGACCAAGGGCACAAAACCGAGTCCGAAGCGCTCGGCTGCGGCGCGCAGACCGAAGCCACAATTGGCATGGCCGGCAGCGACGCTGGCCGCAACCGACATATGCGTCGGCTCCTCCAGGCCATAACCCGCAATACGATGCGCAGACATTCCCGCGAGCACGAGCAATTCGTCAAGCAACAGCCGCGTTCCCGAACCCTCGGCGCGGTTAACAAAATCGACCTCGTCGCGACCGAGGTCAGACA
>CAJAHZ010000235.1 GCA_903939665.1 uncultured Pseudomonadota bacterium
CTCCGACAAGCCGGTGAAGAAGCCGGCAATGACCATGCCGATGCTCGGCGCCAACTCCGGCCGGCCTTACCCGCCGCCGGGCGGCGCGAAGGATCTGCCGCCGCCCAACCCGCCGCGTGCACTGCCGGAACCGGTGATCATTCGTGAGACGGTGACGGTTTCTGTCCCCACTCCTGCCGTGGCCGCTGCGCCTGCAGCGGTTGCCGCGCAGTTTGCGCCAGTCGCGCAGCCCGCAGCCGCCGTTGCGAACATTGCCCCCGAGGCGCATCTGGCCTGGGTGCAGGCTTTCCAGGAAACGCAGCGGCAGACCGCCGAAGCGCATGCCGCCTATCAGCGTTCGATGGCCGACAGTCACATGGCTTTCCTGAAGAGCGCCGAGTCGTCGTTCGCCGGTCTCGGCGCGATGCTCGGTGGCGCTGCGCCGGCGCAGCCTGCAGCGTATGTCGCCGCTCCTGTTCAGTACGTCGCAGCCCCTGCGCCCGTTGTCGCTGCACCGCCGGCCGCGGTTGTGACACCGGTAGCCGCGCCTGCTCCGGCGTCGGTCCAGATCGCCGCACCAGCCGTTGCCACTCCCGTTGTCGCAACTGTCGCTGCCCCCGCTGCCGCTGCACCGGGGCTTGATCTTGAAGCGCTGATGATGACCATCGTCGCCGAGAAAACCGGCTACCCGCAGGAAATGCTCAGCGCTGAAATGGAACTCGAAGCCGACCTCGGTATCGACAGCATCAAGCGCGTTGAAATCCTCTCGGCGATGCGCGAACGTGCGCCGAGTCTGCCGGAAGTGAAGCCGACCGAACTCGCCACGCTGCGTACGCTCGGCCAGATCGTCGAGCATATGCGTGCTGCCGGCGGTGCTGCTTTTGCTGCAGCGCCCGTGGCTGCTGTTGCCAGCATTGCGCCAGTCGTCTCGCAGGCTGCACCCGTGCTTGATCTCGAAGCGCTGATGATGACCATCGTCGCCGAGAAAACCGGCTACCCGCAGGAAATGCTCAGCGCCGAAATGGAGCTCGAAGCCGACCTCGGCATCGACAGCATCAAGCGCGTCGAAATCCTCTCGGCGATGCGCGAACGTGCGCCGAACCTGCCCGAAGTGAAGCCGACCGAACTCGCCACGCTGCGTACGCTCGGCCAGATCGTCGAGCACATGCGTGCTGCCGGTGGTGCTGCTTTTGCTGCTGCGCCGGTCGCCGCCGCGGTTGTTTCAGTTGCCATGCAGGCCGCGCCAGCGCTTGATCTTGAAGCATTGATGATGACCATCGTCGCCGAGAAAACCGGCTATCCGCAGGAAATGCTCAGCGCGCACATGGAGCTTGAAGCCGACCTCGGCATCGACAGCATCAAGCGCGTCGAGATTCTTTCGGCGATGCGCGAACGTGCGCCGAACCTGCCCGAAGTGAAGCCGACCGAACTGGCGACTTTGCGTACGCTTGGCCAGATCGTCGAGCACATGCGTGCTGCCGGCGGTGCCGAGTTTGCTGCTGTTGCCGCCACTGCACCTGCTGCCCTGCAGGGCGCACCAATGCTTGATCTTGAGGCGTTGATGATGACCATCGTCGCAGAAAAGACCGGCTATCCGAAAGAGATGCTGGGTGCGCATATGGAGCTCGAAGCCGATCTCGGCATCGACAGCATCAAGCGCGTCGAGATTCTCTCGGCGATGCGCGAACGCGCGCCGAATCTGCCGGAAGTGAAGCCGACCGAACTGGCCACGCTGCGTACGCTCGGCCAGATCGTTGACCACATGCGTGCTGCCGGCGGTGCTGAATTTGCCGCCGTTGCCACCACTCCGCCGGCTGTTGCCACCGCAGCACCCGCTGCCAC
>CAJAHZ010000236.1 GCA_903939665.1 uncultured Pseudomonadota bacterium
GGATTTTGACGACGATGCCAAACACTGCGGCGAGAAAATTCTCGAAGCGATCCAGCAGGCCTGGATTGACGAGCGGGAGTAGCTGCGCGATGAAGCCCGATGAGTTTGGTGGAGTGCAGCGTAATGTACTGGGCGGACCGCTGGGTGCATGCAGTGAGAAGCCCATGACCGGTTTCTTTCGCGACGGTTGCTGCAATACTGCGCCGGAAGACGTTGGCAGTCACACGGTATGCGTGGTGCTCACCGAAGAGTTTCTGGCGTTTTCCAAAGCACGTGGCAACGATCTCTCAACACCTCGGCCTGAGTTTGATTTTCCCGGGCTAAAGTCCGGAGGTCGCTGGTGTCTGTGCGCTGCACGCTGGCGTGAAGCGCTGGCCGCCGATTGTGCGCCACGTGTCGTGCTCAACTCGACCAATGAAAGCGCGCTTGAAATCGTCGCGCTGGACGACCTCAAGCGCCACGCCATCGACCTTAACTGAGCCGCGTACTGGGTAGCCAGCCAACGACAAAGTGCGAACCACCAAGACACGGAGTGCACCAAGATGAAAAGCCCTTTGGGCTAAACCAATGAATTTCTTGGTGCAACTTGGTGATCTTGGTGTCTTTGTGGTTCGCTTTTTTTGTTATTGACTACTAATCGAGTACGTGCGACACCAGTCCGTCGGCAAGTTTCGGCTCGAACCAGGTTGATTTCGGCGGCATGACTTCGCCGGCGTCGGCAACCGACATCAGTTCGGCCATCTGTGTCGGATGCATGGCGAAGGCGACCGCCATTTCGCCGTTATTCACGCGTCGTTCAAGTTCTGTCAGGCCACGGATGCCGCCGATGAAATCGATGCGCTTGTCGCGACGAAGGTCGGTGATGCCAAGCAACGGGCCGAGGATTTGTTCGGAAAGCACCGAGACATCCAGGCGGCGCACCGGGTTTTCCTGCGGCACAAATTCGGGAGAAATGCTCAGGCGGTACCACTGGCCGGCCAGATACATCCCGCAGACACCGGTTTTCTCCGGCTTGACCGCACTGGATGATGGCGTCACGGCATAACGTTGGCCAACCGCCGCAACAAAGGTTTCAACGCTCAGGCCGTTCAAGTCGCGTACGACGCGGTTGTAATCCATGATGCGCATCTGCCGTGCCGGGAAAATCACCGAAAGAAAGAACTCGGCGCTGCCGGGGGCGTTGCCCTTGCCGCGCCGGGCTGCGGCGACGCGCGAGGCGGCCGCGGAACGGTGATGGCCGTCGGCGATGTAGAGATTGGGCATCACGTCAAAAACAGCGCTGATGCGCGCCACGCTGTCGGTATCGTCAATTTTCCAGATCGTGTGTCGAATGCCGTCATGCGCCGTCACGTCGGCAACCGGCGCATTCTCCGTGGCGAGTGCGATCAGGCGTTCGGCTTCTGTGCTGTCGGGGTGGGCGAGCAGCACCGGGCCGGTCTGGGCGTTGAGCGCCTCGATCTGGCGCACGCGGTCGTCTTCCTTGTCGGGGCGCGTGAATTCGTGTTTGCGGATGCGGTTGCTGTCGTAATCAGCGACCGACGCAGCGGCAACCAGCCCGGTTTGCACATGCTCGCCCATCACCAGTCGATAGGCATAGAAACAGGGGCTGGCATCGCGCAGAAGCACGCCGGAGTCGATCAGGCGCTGGAGGTTTTCGGCAGATTTGGCGTAAACCTCGGGGGCGTAATGATCGAGTTCGGGGGGCAGGTCGATCTCGGCCTTGGAGATGTGCAGAAACGAGAGCGGCTTGCCGGTCGCGAGTTCACGCGCTTCTTCGCTGGACAGTACGTCGTAGGGCGGCGCAGCAACAGCAGCGGCATCTTCGCTGCGTGGGCGCAGACCGGTGAATGGGCGAATCAGCGGGCGAGTCGGGGACAAAAGTGTTCTCCTTGCTACGGCAGAATCTGGCGGGGAAGCGTTTGCCCATGGCCGCCAAGCGGCTCGGGCAAACGACCGCGGGTCGGTGTGTCTAGTCGAGACGATCCGGCAGAACGTCGCGCAGCAGAATGGCGGCGTCGCGGATCATTTTTTCGGTGCTTTCCCAGTCGACGCAGGCATCGGTCACCGAGCAGCCGTACTTGAGTTGCGAGAGATCGGCGGGGATTGGCTGGCTGCCGGCGACGATGTTTGATTCGATCATCACGCCGACCAGCGACTTGTTGCCCAGACGAACCTGATTGACCACGTCGGCCATGACCAGGGGTTGCAGTTCGGGTTTTTTGTAGCTGTTGGCGTGTGAGCAGTCAACGACGATGTTGGCCGGCAGCTTGGCCTTGGCCAGCGCCTGTTCGGCCATCTGTACGCTGACCGTGTCGTAATTCGGACGTCCATCGCCGCCGCGCAAAACCACATGGCCGTGGCGGTTGCCGCGTGTGCGCACGATGGCCGTGCGCCCCTGACCATTGATGCCGAGGAAACTGTGCGGGCGCGAAGCGGAGACGATGGCGTTGATGGCGATGCCAATGTCGCCGCTGGTGGCGTTCTTGAAACCGACGGGGGTGGATAGGCCGGATGACATTTCACGGTGCGTCTGCGACTCGGTGGTGCGCGCGCCGATTGCCGTCCAGGAAATCAAATCGCCGAGATATTGCGGCGAAATCGGGTCGAGTGCCTCGGTGCCTGCCGGCAGGCCGATTTCGGCGATGTCGAGCAGAAACTGACGCGCCTTTTTCATGCCCTGATCGACGCGGAAGGAGTCATCCATGTCCGGGTCGTTGATGTAGCCTTTCCAGCCCGTGGTGGTGCGCGGTTTCTCGAAATAGACGCGCATCACGAGGCAAAGTGTATCGCCGACTTCATCAGACAATGCCTTCAGGCGACGCGCGTAGTCGAGACCGGCGACCGGGTCATGGATGGAGCAGGGGCCAACCACCACAAACAGGCGATGATCCTTGCGGTCGATGATGTTGCGCAGGATTTCGCGGCCCTGCATTACCGTTTTCGCGGCGTTTGTCGACAGCGGCAGGTGGGCGTGGACGTCCTCCGGCGAGGGCATCGGGTCGAAGGCGGTAACGTTGGTGTTTTCGATGTCGAGAGTAGTCATGTTCAGGCGATCTGCTTGGCGGGTTAAACAGCACTGCCCGGCGTCGTTGCGCACCGGAAGCGTGGTTGGTGAAAACCGCTGATTTTACCCGCTCTGAGCGTCTTTTGCTGCCGGATATCCTGTCGCTGCGTCGCCGACCGATTTTTCTCCCAGCCATTTGGCGAGCAGTGTCGTCAGGCTGGATACCGGATAGGGCTTGACGAGGATGTCGTTCATCCCTGCATCGCGGCACGTCTGCCATGTCTCCGGATGATCGGAGCCGGTGACGGCGATGATGGTGGCAGGGCTTCGGCCGCTTTCGCGTTCGCATTGCCGCCAGCGTCGCGTCGTTTCCCAGCCATCCAGCCCCGGCATCCGGCAATCCATCAACACCAGGTCGAAAGTTTCGCTGCCGCGTGCTTTATTCAGGATGTCGAGCGCCGCCTGGCCGTGGTTGGCGACGGCCACCGCGCATCCGCTGTATTCAAGCAGGCGGCGCGTTGCTTCCTGAATCGACGGGTCATCTTCAATCAGCAGGATACGGCCCATAGAATTTGATTCGGCGGATAGGTGATGCGCTTCGTTCAACGGATGTTCGTCGCCGCGCCGGATTTTTCGCCGCGCAGCCCATTCGCCAACCCGTTGCACCAGCGTGTCGGGAGATACGGGCTTGGGCAGATAATCATCCATGCCCGATGTCAGGCAGCTGTCGCGGTCGCCGTTGGTCGCGTGGGCGGTCAGGGCGATGATCGCTACATGCTCGTCGGCAGCCTCTGCCGCGCGTATGCGTCGGGTTGCCTCCTGCCCGTCGATGATCGGCATCTGGCAATCCATCAGAATCACATCGGGCTTGATCTCGCCTGCCAGAAGAATGGCCTGTTCGCCGTCCTCGGCGGTTTCTACTGTGCAGCCGTAATGAGTGAGCAATTCGGCGAAAACACTGCGGTTGGTGGCATTGTCATCGACCAGCAGAACCACGATGCCGGTCAGGTCCGGCGTGTCGCGGACTGCTGTAGGGGCTTGTCCCGCGGCCAGTGCGGCAGCCTTGCCGAGGAAAATGCCGGGGGGCACCAGATTGGCGGCAGCAGAAACGGGCACGATCGGCAACTCAACTTCCAGGCAGAAATGGCTGCCCTCGCACAAGGTGCTGTCGACAGTGATTCGGCCGCCCATCAGGGCGGCCAGTTGCCGGCAGATCGTTAGCCCGAGACCGGTGCCACCAAACACGCGGGTCGTCGAGGCGTCGGCCTGACTGAATTTCTGGAAAATATGTTCGTGCATGTCGACTGCCAAGCCAATGCCGGTATCGCTTACCGTAATTTTCAGTGCGACCGTTTTTTCGTTTGCCGAAGCGCACTCGACACGCAGGCGAACTTCGCCCTGAAGCGTGAATTTGAGCGCATTGCCGACCAGATTGTCGACGATCTGGCGGATTCGAACCGGGTCTCCCTCCAGCGCTGCAGGGAGCGGTTCGACGAGGTCGAGGGCAAAGGTCAATTCCTTGCGCGTTGCCGCCGCCGCATGTGGTTCGGCGAGCGTCAGGAAGAGGCGATGCAGGTCGAAATTTTCCGGATTGAGTGAAAGTTTGCCGGCCTCGATTTTTGAAAAATCGAGGATGTCATTGACGATGGCCAGCATCTGCGAAGTGCTTTCGCGAGCCAGTCGCGTATAGCGCTGTTGCGTTTCACTCAGGCTGGTCCGTTGCAGCAGTTCGAGCAGTCCGAGGATGCCGGCGAAAGGCGTTCGCAATTCGTGACTCATGTTGGCGAGAAAATCGCTCTTTGCCACATTGGCGGCTTCGGCTCTTTCTCTGGCCGCCCGCAGTTTTGCCTCGGCTTCCTTGCGTTCGCTGATGTCTTCGCAGGTCCACACAACGCCCCGGGTGAGATCGGTCGGGTCGATGGCCTTGATCGACAGTGAGCACCAGAAAGGATCGCCGTTCTGCCGTTGCATGATGGCCTCTTCCCGCGCCACCTCACCCGTTGCGAGTCTGGGGGCCAGGCTTCTGCTCATTTGCTCAAAGGTCGCGCGGTCCGAGTGCAGACGTGAGGTTTCCAGGCCCAGCAATTGCTCTGGCGGGTAGCCGAAGATTTGCTCCATCTGGCGGTTGGCGACCTTGATCAGGCGGTGCTTGAGGTCGGTGGCGTCGGTATAGGCGATGCCGAGCGGCGAGGCGTCGAGCGTCGTTTGCTGAATCGCCTCGATCTCCGCCTTGGCGTGCAACAGACTGGCTTCGGCACGTCGGGTGCGGGTCAGCGCCCAGCCCAGAGCGACCATGACCAGAATAAAAACCAGGATGATGCCGACGATGAATGTCTGCATCTGTTGCATGCGCTCGGCGAGGGTCTTGTTGGCCGAAGAAAGGCTGCCCCAGCGTTCCAGTTCGGCAACGCCGAAATCCTTGGCCAGTTGGCGGGTGGTCGCAAGCAGCGCCGCCAGTTCGCTTGTCGGTGTTGTCGTCGGGCTGCTCGCCAGTTGCGCACGGAGGGTCTGCAATTGAGCATGAAGAGCGCTGCGCGCCTGCGTGTCCTTGTCACTGCCTTCGCCGCTGTAGCTGTCGGCAAGCGTCAGGTGTTCCGCCGCGCGGGCGAGAAGCGCCGGGCGTTGGGCCGGGTTGTCGATCGCGCTTTCCAGATCCTTGGCGGCAAGCTCCAGAACGAAATCCGCCTTGAGCAGCATGCGCGCGCCATGCACGCTGTCGAAATTGGCCCCGAGAAACTCCTCTTGCAGGATGTTGAAGCGGGCAAAACTGATGATCAGCATCAGGCCGCCGATAATGGCGGTCGCCTGGATGAGCCATTGTCTCCGGTTGTGTCGAATGTTCAAGGTTCCCCCTTGTCTTTCGGTCGCAGCAGCCCGTTGTGGTCTGCTGCCGGCGCGCTTATTATCATCAACTTGTCATTCTTTAAGCAACATCATCCCATGAACAAGCTCATTGCGCAGCCCACCAGCCGCCGGTCCGGCAAGTTTTGCGGGAGCGGGATGCGCGCTTCGCTCCTCCTGTGGTGCGTGCGGTGCCTTGTGGTGTTGTCGATACCGCCTGCGCAGGCGATGATTTCCGACGACGAAATCAGGGTCGGGCTGCTGGTGGATATGCACTCGACCTATGCGCATATCACTGGCAAGGGTTCGCTGATTGCGGCGCAGATGGCCATTGAGGATGTCGGCGGAAAGGTCGCCGGCAGGCCGATTCGCCTGGTTCATGCCGACCACGGCAACGACGTCGCGCTGGCTTCGAAAATTGCCCGTCGCTGGCTTTACGACGAAGGGGTCGATGTGATTGCCGATGTCGTCGGTTCACCGCTGGCGCTGGCGGTTCAGGAGGTGAATCGGGAGCGCGGCGCGGTGGTCTTCTACAACAGCGTGATGACGAGCGCGATCACCGGGAAAGACTGTGCGCCGACCGGCATTCACTGGATGTACGACGGCCATGCCTTCAATACGGTGCTTGGTCGGGAGTTGACGCGGGTCGGGGCCAAGCGGTGGTATTTCATGACCGTCGACAATGCTTTTGGCACAAATGTCGAAGCCTCTCTTGGCGAAATTGTCCGTGCCAGTGGCGGCACGGTGGTCGGCAGCGTTCGCCATGCGCTCAACGAACCGCATCTGTTCCCCAAGCTGCGGGTGGCGGCGGAATCCGGCGCTGACGCAATCGCGCTGATCGATGCCGGCCAGGACATGATCAATGCAGTGCGCGAAAGTTTCGACCTGCTGCGCGTAAGCAAGGGCCAGACGATACTTGTCGCGGTCGCCAGCACGCTCAATGATGTGCACGTGATGAAGCCGCAACTGGCACAGGGGCTGCGCCTCGCACACGCCTTCAACTGGAACCTCGATGCCGAATCGCGGGCCTGGTCAAAGCGTTTTTTTGCGCGTGCCGGGTCGATGCCCAA
>CAJAHZ010000237.1 GCA_903939665.1 uncultured Pseudomonadota bacterium
GGTACTTCGAACAGAACGGCAACCCGACCATGCCATTCTGCGTCGTCATGGAAGCCGCGCTGCAGCCTTGCGGCTGGCTCGCGTCCTACGTCGGCAGCGCGCTCACGTCGGAAACCGACATGCTGTTCAGAAATCTGGACGGTACCGGCACGCTGTTGCAGGAAGTCTTCCCGAGCAGCGGCATCTTCCGCACCAAAGTCAAAATGCTGTCGGTGTCGCAGAGCGCCGGGATGATCATCGAGAACTTCGAGGTCGAGTGTTTTGTCGGCGAGCAGCGCGTTTTCGAGATGAAGACGGTGTTCGGCTTCTTCCCCAAGGAAGCGTTCGAAAATCAGGTCGGCCTGCCGGTTTCGCCGGAAGAGCGTGCCTGGATGGAAGCGCCCGCCGAGCAGATCATCGATCTGAGCTCGCGCCCCGAAAAATACTGCGGCGGCGCACTGTGCCTGCCCGGGCCGATGCTGCTCATGCTCGACCGCGTTACCGGCTACTGGCCGGCTGGCGGGCCGAAGGGGCTGGGCGCTCTGCGCGGCGAGAAAACTGTTGATGTCGATGAATGGTTCTTCAAGGCGCACTTCTTCCAGGACCCGGTGCAGCCGGGCTCGCTGGGCGTCGAGGCGCTGTGTCAATTGCTGCAGTTCTACATGCTCGAAAACGGCATGGGCGAGGGCATCAGCAATCCTCGTTTCGAGCCGCTGATGCTCGACAAGCCGGTAACCTGGAAATACCGTGGGCAGGTCGTTCCGAAGAACAAGATGATCGGCAGCGAGTTGCAGATCACCGAGGTCGGCGAGGATGAACACGGCCGTTTCGCCATTGCCGAAGGCTGGCTGTGGGTCGATGGCAAGCGGATTTATTACACGAAGAATCTCGGCATGCGTATCGTTTCGGGTGCCGAGCCGACGCCGCCGAAGAAGTTGAAGGAAGAGCAGTCCGGCGACGAAACGCTGGATCCGCAGCGCGATCACTGGCTGCTCGACCATTGCCCGACGTGGACGCTGCCGGCGCTGCCGATGATGTCGATGGTCGACCGGCTGGTCGCTGCGGCGCAAGCGTCTACCGGCATGGAAGTGAGCGGACTGCACGACGTGCAGGTGCATCGCTGGCTGCCGTTTTCGGGTGGACCACTGCGCCTGCGTACCGAAGTCAGCGGGAGTGGCAATGAGCGCGATGTGACGCTGCTTGCGTGGCGTGAATCGCCGAACGCGGCGTTGTCGCGTTTCGAGCCGGTCGCCAGTGGACGGGTTGTTCTTGGCGATGCCTCGCCGCAGCCCAAACCGTTTGCGGCGCTCAAGGGCCTGGTGGACGAGGCCGATCCCTACGCCTCGGGCGCCCTCTTTCACGGGCCGGCTTTCCAGTATCTGACTTCGCTGAAGGTCGGGCCGACCGGTTCGTCGGCGCTGCTGCAGGCCGGGAAAGGCAGCGTGCCGCGCGGCGCGCTGCATCAGGGCCTGCTCGACGCAGCGACGCACGGCCTGCCGCACGATGGCCTGGCGCGCTGGTCGGAGCGCATCGCCGACGATGTGGTCGGCTATCCGTATCGGATCAAGCAACTGAATCGCTACGCTGCGCTGCCCGATTCCGGCGAACTGCGCGTCGAAGCGCGTTTTGCCGGCTTTGACGGCGAGGACCGCTTTCCGATGCTCGACGTGCAGTTGATCGACGGCAAAAAGGTGCTGCTCGATTTTCGTCTCGTCGAAGTCCTGTTGCCGCGTGGTCCGATTGGCGCCGCACCGCGTGAGCAGCGCCGCAGTTTCCTGCGCGACCGCCAGTACGTTCCCGGTATCGCGCTGTCGACCTTCGACGGCACGACGACCGAACTCAGCGCGCAAGTGTTGCGCCAGAGCGACTGGCTGCCGGGCAACGTGGCCGAAATTTACAACGTGCCGCCTGCGCAGCGCGCCGATCTGGTTGCCGCAGTAGCGCAGAAGGAGCACGTCGCACGGCGCGCTTTCGTGCATGCCGCCAGCGTCAGCGTTGAAGCCGCTGGCGCACGTGCAGCTGTCCGTCCGCTGCGCCTGCATCCGCTGCAAATCACGCGTGCCGGCGACGATGTGCGGGTCGCCGATGCGGCGCCGCCGGTGCAGGATCTCTCGGTGGTGCGCAGCTACTGGAGTAAGCATTTCGGCGTTGGCGAATGGCCGGTCGAGGATCTGTATTACGGCCTCGTCGAGCGTTTTGTTGGCGACGTGGTGCTCGCCGATCCGGCCGGATTTGCCAGGGTGCAGGGGCGCAGCTGCCTGTATCTGGCCAACCATCAGGTCGGTGTCGAATCGCTGCTGTTCAGCATGCTGATCTCGGCGCTTTCCAAAACGCCGACCGTGACGCTGGCCAAGGCCGAACACCGCACCAGCTGGCTCGGGACGCTGATCGCGCACAACTTCTCCTATCCCGGCGTCGTCGATCCGGGTGTCATCACCTTCTTCGATCGTGACGACAAGGAATCGCTGCTGCGCATCGTCGGCGAACTCGGCAAGGCCATGAAGGAGCGCGGCAAGAGCGTCATGGTGCACGTCGAAGGCACGCGTTCGCTGGCCTGCCGCACGCCGGTGCTGAAGATGAGCAGCACCTTCATCGACATGGCGCTGGCCATCGGTGCACCGATCATTCCCGTGCGTCTGGTCGGCGGCCTGCCGGTGGCGCCGCTTGAGCAGCGTCTCGAATTTCCGCTCGGCTACGGCCGGCAGGATTACTGGCTGGGCAGCCCGCTGTTCCCCGAGGATCTGGCGAAGCTGCCCCTCAAGGCACGCAAGGACGTGGTGCTGGCCGCGATGAACACGCTGGGCCCCGAGCTGTCGAGCGAAACGTCGCTAGCGGGCGATGCCCGCTTCGCCGCCGAGGTCGAAGCCTGGCGTGCGCGTACCGGCGCCGGTGAGGAAGACGCGGTGTTGTTCGCCACGCTGGCCGGCTTGCAGAATCCGGGTGCCGAGGTCAGGGCGCTGCTTGAAGGTGCGCGCAGCGGCAAGCTGACGCTCAGCGCCGACGCCCGTTCGCAGTGGCTGGGTTTGCTCGCCAAACGCCTGTTCGGCCCGAATGGTCCGGCGGTAGAAGGCTTGCGTTAGTCGCATGACCACCCGTCTGTGGTGGGTTCGCCCGGAAGATTTTCAGGCCAGCCCCGCCGCACTGGCGCTTCTCAACACCGAGGAGCGCCAGCAGCAGCAGCGCTACATTCCGCCCGCCAAGCGGCACGAATATCTGGTCACCCGTGTGCTGGTGCGCAGCGTGCTCGGCGAAGCGCTGGGCAGGGCGCCGGAGTCGCTGCAGTTTGTCCGTAGCGATTGGGGCCGCCCAGCGCTTGCGCCCAACTTGATGTCTTCGCCAATCCACTTCAATGTTTCGCATACCGATGGCTTGGTGGTCTGCCTCGTTTCTACCGAAAATGAAGTCGGCGTCGATACCGAACTATTCGCTCGCGGCACCAATTTGCTGGCTTTGGCACCTGATGTTTTCGCACCGAAGGAACTGCGCGATCTCGCGGCGCTGCCGGTCGACGAGCAGGCGCAGCGCGCCGTTCTCCTGTGGACGCTTAAAGAAAGCTACATCA